>NZ_JBMAXV010000013.1:0-103242 GCF_048589245.1 Klebsiella sp. 10982 | reverse complement strand
CCCGTATAATACGTTTTCCTCATTCAGAGTCAAGCGCTTATTTTGCTTTTCTCTGTCGGCTTTCAACGTCCATTTTCGTCGTTGAATCCTGCTGGCCCGGCGGCTTGCTTGCCGTTGTTCCGTGTCAGTGGAGGCGCATTATAGGGAGTAATTCTGAAGTGACAAGGATAAATTCAAAAAAACAATTCAACCGCTCACTTTTCAACCAAGTCGATTATTGAGGTTTAATTCTTGCCTGGTTTTTAAACAAAAACGAGCCCGTTGGGCCCGTTTTTGTCGTTTTGTGACTTACTGCACTGCCACGATACGGTCGTCTTTCACCACCAGCTCGACAGTTTTGCCCGGGACCAGCTCACCGGAAAGGATCTGCTGAGCTAACGGGTTTTCTATCTGCTGCTGAATTGCGCGTTTCAATGGCCGCGCGCCGTATACCGGATCGTAACCATTGGCACTGAGCAACTTCAGCGCCTCATCGGACATCTGCACTTCATACCCGCGCTCTTCCAGGCGTTTATACAGACGCTGCAGCTGGATCTGGGCAATGGAAGCAATATGTTTCTCGCCCAGCGGATGGAAGACCACCACTTCGTCGATACGGTTGATAAACTCCGGACGGAAGTTCTGGCTTACCACGCCCAGAACCAGGTCTTTCATACTCCCGTAATCCAGCTCGCCGAACCGTTCCTGAATCAGATCGGAACCGAGGTTCGAAGTCATGATAACCACCGTATTCCGGAAGTCGACTGTTCTCCCCTGGCCGTCGGTCAGGCGACCATCGTCAAGCACCTGCAGCAGAATGTTGAACACATCCGGGTGCGCTTTTTCCACTTCATCCAGCAGGATGACGGAATAAGGACGACGACGAACCGCTTCGGTCAGGTAACCGCCCTCTTCATAGCCGACGTATCCCGGAGGCGCACCGACCAGACGTGAGACGGAGTGTTTCTCCATAAACTCGGACATATCGATACGCACCATCGCGTCGTCGCTGTCGAACATAAAGTTAGCCAGCGTTTTGCACAGTTCGGTTTTACCCACCCCGGTCGGACCGAGGAACAGGAACGAACCAATCGGCCGGTTCGGATCGGACAACCCGGCGCGGCTACGGCGAATGGCGTTGGATACCGCTTCAACCGCCTCATCCTGGCCAATCACCCGATGATGCAGCTCCTGCTCCATACGCAGCAGTTTGTCGCGCTCGCTTTCCATCATGCGGGAGACCGGGATACCGGTCCAGCGGGCCAGCACTTCGGCAATCTCAGCATCCGTCACTTTATTACGCAGCAGACGCATGGTTTTGCCTTCGGACTGCGTGGCAGCCGCCAGCTGTTTCTCCAGTTCCGGAATTTTGCCGTACTGCAGCTCGGACATCCGCGCCAGATCGCCGACGCGACGCGCCTGTTCGATAGCGATTTTCGCCTGTTCCAGCTCGGCTTTAATAGTCTGAGTGCCAGAGAGGGATGCTTTTTCCGCCTTCCACTCTTCTTCCAGCACCGAGTACTGCCGTTCTTTATCCGCCAGCTCCTCATTGAGCATATCAAGACGCTTCAGGCTTGCCTCATCAGACTCTTTCTTCAGCGCCTGCTGTTCCAGTTTCAGCTGGATAATACGCCGATCGAGACGGTCCAGCTCTTCCGGTTTGGAGTCGATCTGCATACGAATGCTTGACGCCGCCTCATCGATAAGGTCGATGGCTTTATCCGGCAGCTGACGGTCAGCAATGTAACGATGCGACAAGGTCGCCGCCGCGACAATCGCCGGGTCAGTGATCTGCACGTGGTGGTGCAGCTCGTAACGTTCTTTCAAACCACGCAGGATAGCGATGGTATCTTCTACCGACGGCTCAGCGACGAATACTTTCTGGAAGCGACGCTCCAGCGCGGCGTCTTTTTCGATGTACTGACGGTATTCGTCAAGCGTCGTCGCCCCGACGCAGTGCAGTTCGCCACGTGCCAGCGCCGGCTTCAGCATGTTGCCCGCGTCCATTGCGCCGTCCGCTTTACCCGCGCCAACCATGGTGTGCAGTTCGTCGATAAACAGGATAACGTTGCCTTCCTGTTTTGACAGGTCGGTCAGCACGCCTTTCAGACGCTCTTCAAACTCACCGCGGTATTTCGCCCCGGCCACCAGCGCCCCCATATCCAGCGCCAGCACCCGACGGCCTTTCAGCCCTTCCGGCACTTCGCCATTGACGATGCGCTGCGCCAGTCCTTCGACGATAGCGGTTTTACCGACCCCCGGCTCACCGATAAGAACCGGGTTGTTTTTGGTACGACGCTGCAGTACCTGGATAGTACGGCGAATCTCTTCATCACGGCCGATCACCGGATCCAGCTTGCCCTGCTCGGCTCGCTCGGTCAGATCGACGGTAAATTTCTTCAATGCCTGACGTTGGTCTTCGGCACCCTGATCGTTCACGCTTTCACCTCCGCGCATTTGTTCAATCGCCTGAGTCACGTTGGCGGTTGTTGCTCCGGCGGATTTTAAAAGGTCGGTCAGCGTACCGCGTGATTCAAGCGCCGCCAGAACGAACAGTTCCGACGAAATAAAGTTGTCCTTTTTCTTTTGCGCCAGCTTGTCGCAAAGGTTCAGGATCCGCACTAAATCCTGAGAAGGTTGCACATCGCCGCCGGTGCCTTCCACCTGCGGTAAACGGCTCAGGGCCTGTTCGATGTCAGTGCGTAGTTTCCCGGCATTCACGCCCGCCGAGGTTAATAAAGGACGTACCGATCCCCCTTCCTGATTCAGCAAGGCGCTCATTAGATGAAGTGGTTCGATAAATTGGTTGTCGTGCCCGAGTGCGAGTGACTGGGCATCGGCAAGAGCAAGCTGGAATTTATTGGTAAGACGATCCAGACGCATAACTCCTCCCATAAACAGGTCAAATTTGCTACTGGAGATTAAATGAGGTCATCCCTCAATTATTCAAGGTTAAAGACCTGAACTATGCGAAAAATAAGTTTGCCTTCTGGATCGTCTTGATTCTCTAGGTTATATCAGCCAAATGAAACTTGCCATACGACCCGTGGTCTTGTCGCGCCGGTAAGAGAAAAAATCGTTCTTTTCGCTTAGCGTGCAGCGATCGCCGCCGAAAATTTGCTCAACGCCGACATTTGCCAGACGCTGCCGAGCCAGTTGGTAGATATCGGCAAAATATTTCTCGCCTGCCGGACGGAAAGCCCGGTGCGCGTTCTCGTCCTTCGCCATGAAGGCATCCCGGACTTCCGGTCCCACCTCAAACGCCTGTGGACCGATGGCAGGGCCCAGCCATGCCATTATGTTTTCGGCTTTATCGGCGAAACGAGCAACGGTCTGTTCCAGGATCCCTTCGCATAATCCGCGCCATCCTGCATGCGCCGCGGCGACTTCAGTGCCGGCGCGGTTACAGAAAAGAACCGGCAGGCAGTCAGCGGTCATTACCGCACAGACGGTCCCGGGCGTACGAGTGTAAGAAGCATCGGCACGTTTCGATGGATAAGGACCGCCGTCCAGCGTCAGGACATCGGTACCATGGACCTGCTCCAGCCAAACCGGGTAAGACGGCAAACCGCCGGCGGCAAACATCCGCCGCCGGTTTTCTTCGACATGCTGCAGATTGTCTCCGCAATGGGCGCCCAGGTTGAGCGAGTCATAGGGCGGCAGGCTTACACCGCCGATGCGGGTAGAACTACAGGCCGCCACGCTGTCGGGCATTGGCCACTGCGGTACAATCAGTTTCGTCATAACCAGTCAATATCGTCCTTATGGGCTTCAAAGTCGGCGCGCATCGCCTCGATGAGCTCGACCATATCCTGTGGAATGGGCGCATGCCACTCCATTTCAATGCCGGTAATCGGGTGGTACAGACGCAGCATGGTGGCGTGCAGCGCCTGGCGGTCGAATTTACGCAGTGCGGTAATGAATTCCTCCGATGCCCCCTTTGGCGGACGCGGCCGGCCGCCATACACCTGGTCACCCACCAGCGGATGGGTGATATGCGACATATGCACGCGGATCTGATGCGTACGGCCGGTTTCCAGGCGCAGGCGCAAGCGGGTATGAATACGGAAATGTTCCATAATGCGGTAGTGGGTTACCGCCGGTTTGCCCATGGGGTGAACCGCCATATGGGTACGTTTCGTCGGGTGACGGCTGATCGGCTCTTCCACAGTGCCACCGGCGGTCATATGACCGATCGCTACCGCTTCGTATTCACGGGTGATCTCGCGCAGCTGCAGCGACTCCACCAGACGGGTTTGCGCCGGGATGGTTTTCGCCACTACCATCAGACCGGTGGTGTCTTTATCCAGACGGTGCACGATCCCCGCGCGCGGTACATCGGCAATAGGCGGATAGTAGTGCAGCAGCGCATTCAGCACAGTACCGTCAGGGTTGCCCGCGCCAGGATGCACAACCAGATCGCGCGGTTTGTTGATCACGAGGATGTCATCATCTTCGTAAACGATATTGAGCGGAATATCCTGCGGCTGGAAGCGCGCCTCTTCTTCGATTTCGACATCGATAGCGATGTGCTCTCCCCCCAGCACTTTTTCTTTCGGCTTATCGCCAATGGTGCCATTGACTAATACGCGTTGGTCCAGGATCCATTCTTTTATTCGCGATCGCGAATAATCAGGGAACAATTCGGCCAAAGCCTGATCTAAGCGTTGACCGAGTTGATTTTCGGTCACCGTTGCGGTGAGTTGTACTCGTTGTGCCATATACAGCTTCTTCGTTTAACGTTGGGTTTTACGGCTTTGCCGTTTAATATAGTGTGCTATTGTAGCTGGTCTTAATCGGGAGCAGGAACAGAGATTCTCCCGCATAAACATTTTGAGGAAGTCAAAACGTCATGACGCGCATGAAATACCTGGTGGCAGCCGCCACACTGAGCCTGGCTTTGGTGGGTTGCTCCGGCTCTAAGGAAGAGGTGCCTGATAATCCGCCGAATGAAATCTACGCGACCGCCCAGCAAAAACTGCAGGACGGTAACTGGAAACAGGCGATAACGCAACTGGAAGCGTTGGATAATCGTTATCCATTCGGCCCTTATTCCCAACAGGTACAGCTGGATCTGATTTATGCGTATTACAAAAACGCCGATCTGCCACTGGCTCAGGCGGCCATCGATCGCTTCATGCGTTTGAACCCCACCCATCCGAACATTGACTACGTCATCTATATGCGCGGCCTGACTAACATGGCTCTGGATGACAGCGCCCTGCAAGGCTTCTTCGGTGTGGATCGTTCCGATCGCGATCCGCAGCACGCGCGCGATGCCTTCAATGACTTCTCCAAACTGGTACGTGGTTATCCGAACAGTCAGTATGCCACTGACGCCTATAAGCGCATGGTGTTCCTGAAAGATCGTCTGGCGAAGTACGAGCTGTCGGTGGTGGATTACTACACCGATCGTGGCGCCTGGGTCGCCGTGGTGAACCGCGTGGACGGTATGATGCGTAATTATCCCGATACTCAGGCCACCCGCGATGCGCTGCCGAAGATGGAAAACGCCTATCGCCAGATGCAGATGAACGCCCAGGCGGACAAAGTCGCGAAGATTATCGCCGCGAACAGCAAGAACAGCTGAGCCTGACTCATCGATCGCAAACGGCAGCCACTGGCTGCCGTTTTTTTATACTTTTCCCGGGCTAGCTGAAGCGGTTTAGCGCCGGGTTAACTCATCAAATATGGCCTGCTTTGCGAGGTTCGACAAGTAAAATCTCACTTCTTCCTGCCCTGTCTCACAAAATGAATTCGTTGACAAAAAGTGACAATAAAATGTGATTTAGATCACGCATTTTGACATTGGGAAAGGTATGCTGGATTCACCAAGACGGGAAAGACAAGAGGTAAAATTTATGACAATGAACATTACCAGTAAACAAATGGAAATTACTCCGGCAATCCGCCAGCATGTCGCAGACCGTCTCGCCAAACTGGATAAGTGGCAAACTCATTTAATCAACCCGCATATCATTCTGTCTAAGGAGCCGCAGGGTTTTATCGCTGATGCAACCATCAACACGCCAAACGGCCATCTGGTTGCCAGTGCGCGTCATGAAGATATGTACGCCGCCATTAACGAATTGATCAACAAGCTGGAACGGCAGCTCAATAAAGTGCAACACAAAGGGGAAGCCCGCCGCGCCGCGACGTCGGTGAAAGAGGCAGGCTTTGTGGAAGAAGAAGAGTAATCCTTAACTTAAGTTGTGTCATGCCACGCGCCTTCGGGCGCGTTTTTTATTGACAGAGTGAAAACAGTACAGGTACTGTAATCCCCACTACCTAAAGGAATTTACCATGAAACTTGTCCCGTTCTTCTTCGCATTCTTTTTTACCTTCCCCTGACCGGGAGGCAATTCGTCGTATAAGAAAGAATGCGAAGACGAACAATAAGGCCTCCCACCCGGGAGGCCTTTTTTATTTGATAACAACAAAGGCAACATCTATGA
Source organism: Klebsiella sp. 10982 (assembly GCF_048589245.1). Taxonomy (NCBI): domain Bacteria; kingdom Pseudomonadati; phylum Pseudomonadota; class Gammaproteobacteria; order Enterobacterales; family Enterobacteriaceae; genus Klebsiella; species Klebsiella sp. 10982. Next base: position 96,808 of record NZ_JBMAXV010000013.1, on the reverse strand, counting down.
CCGAGGAAAACCCATTACTGGCGCTGCGCGATAAGATAAGCGCCCTGGACGAGAAACTGCTTGCTCTGCTGGCGGAGCGCCGCGGGCTGGCTGTTGAGGTTGGAAAAGCCAAACTGGCCTCCCACCGTCCGGTGCGTGATATTGACCGCGAACGCGATCTGCTGGAGCGTCTGATGACCCTCGGCAAGCGCCATAATCTTGATGCACACTACATCACCCGCCTGTTCCAGCTGATCATCGAAGACTCCGTCCTGACCCAACAAACCCTGCTGCAGCAGCATCTGAATAAAATTAACCCGCATTCGGCCCGCGTGGCCTTCCTTGGCCCTAAAGGCTCTTATTCCCATCTGGCGGCGCGTCAGTACGCCGCTCGCCATTTTGAGCAGTTTATTGAAAGCGGCTGCGCGAAGTTTGCCGACATTTTTAATCAGGTGGAAACTGGCCAGGCCGATTACGCCGTGGTGCCGATTGAAAACACCAGCTCTGGCGGGATCAACGACGTCTACGATCTGCTGCAACACACCAGCCTGTCGATCGTTGGCGAGCTAACGATCCCGATCGATCATTGCGTGCTGGTCAGCACCTCGACAGATGCCGATAAAATTCAGACCGTCTACAGCCATCCGCAGCCGTTCCAGCAGTGCAGCCAGTATCTGAGCCGCTACCCGCACTGGAAGATCGAATATACCGAGAGCACCTCGGCGGCAATGGAAAAAGTCGCGCAGGCGAACTCCCCGGCCGTCGCGGCTCTGGGCAGTGAAGCGGGTGGCGCCCTGTATGGTCTGCAGGTGCTGGAACACTGCCAGGCCAACCAGACGCAAAACATCACACGCTTCCTCGTCCTCGCGCGCAAAGCGGTGAACGTTTCCGACCAGGTTCCGGCCAAGACCACGCTGTTAATGGCGACCGGTCAGCAGGCGGGCGCTCTGGTGGAAGCCCTGCTGGTACTGCGCAATCACAATCTGATCATGACAAAACTGGAATCTCGCCCGATCCACGGCAACCCATGGGAAGAGATGTTTTATCTCGATATTCAGGCCAACCTGGACTCGTTGTCCATGCGCAAGGCACTGAAGGAGCTGGCGGAGATCACCCGCTCCATGAAGGTTCTCGGTTGCTACCCCAGCGAAAACGTGGTGCCGGTGGATCCGGTTTAACGTTCACGGAACGGTAATTTCTTCATCCCTGCCACCGCTACCGGCAGGGTGAAGATGGCACCTGACAACGGATACTTCGCCAGCTCATCGTCCTCCATGTTTTCCCGGGTTGTGGTGATATAGAGCGTTTTCATCTCCGCGCCGCCAAAGCAGACCATTGTCGGACATCGTACCGGCATCGGGTAGGTCTCCAGCTCCTCTCCCTGCGGTGAGAAACGGGCGATCCGCCAGCCGTCAAACATCGCGCTCCAGTAACAACCCTCCACATCAATCGCCGCCCCGTCCGGGATCCCTTCGCCTGGCTGGAAACGGCGGAATACTTCGCGGCGGCCTGGCTCACCCTGCTCATCCAGCGGCGTGCGGTAAATCACCGCGTTCGGCGTATCGGAGGTATACATCCAGCGCCGGTCGGCGCTAAACGCCAGGCCGTTGGCGCCATGGATGTCACACTGGATTACTTTCGGCTTCAGGTCGTTATCGACCCGCATCAGCAGCGCGCCGTTATAATCCCCCGGCGCCCAGAAAGTGCCGGCATAAAAGCGCCCCTCGCGATCGGTCCCACCATCGTTAAACCGTGCCAGCTCGGGGTTGCTCGGGTTATCGCAGACTTTCCGCCGCAGCAGGCCGTGGGCGTCGGTCAGCCAGATGCCGCTGCGTAATGCAACGATAAATCCGCCCTTCTCACGCAGGGCAAAACAGCCGACCTCCTCCGGAAACTGCAGCACCTGGTGTTCGCCGCTGCGGCTATCGTAGCGGTGGATTTCACACTCCATGATATCGGCCCAGTAGAGGGCCTGTTCAGCCTCGCTCCAGGTCGGGCATTCCGGCAGGTATCCGGTGTAGTCAAACAGCGGTTGTGGTTCAGCCATCGTTGTCATCCCTATAAAAAAAGCCAGCGGTCGCTGGCTTTATTGTATACACCTTTTTCACTTTACTGCCGATTATCGTTCGCCTGACGCAGCAATGTGCGGCTCTCGCTCTGGAAGCGCTGAGCGTAATCACCAAACCAGTGTTCGATTTTACGGAAGCTGTCGATAAACGCCTGCTTATCGCCCTGCTCCAGCAGGCCAATCGCTTCGCCGAAACGTTGGTAATAGCGCTTAATCAGCGCCAGGTTGTTTTCCGATGACATAATAATGTCGGCGTACAGCTGCGGATCCTGGGCAAACAGACGGCCTACCATCGCCAGCTCCAGCCGGTAAATAGGTGACGAAAGCGCCAGCAGCTGCTCAAGACGCACGTTCTCTTCCGCGAGGTGCAGACCATAGGCGAAGGTGGCAAAGTGGCGCAGCGCCTGAATAAAGGCCATGTTCTGGTCGTGCTCTACGGCGCTGATGCGATGCAAGCGCGCTCCCCAGACCTGAATTTGCTCAAGGAACCACTGATAGGCCTCGGGCTGGCGGCCATCGCAATAGACCACCACCTGCTTCGCCAGGCTGCCGCTGTCCGGACCGAACATCGGATGCAGGCCGAGAACCGGGCCCTGATGCGCCGCCAGCATTGCCTGCAGCGGCTCCGCTTTCACCGAGGCAAGGTCAACCAGGATGCAATCTGCCGGCAGGGGCGGTAGCTTGCCGATCGTCTCCACGGTAGTGTGAATCGGTACGCTGACGATGACCATGCCGGCATCGGCGACGATATCCGCCGCCCGCGCCCAGTCGTCTTTTTCCAGAATACGCACCTGGTAGCCGGACAGCGTTAACATCTTCTCAAACAGACGCCCCATCTGCCCGCCACCGCCGACGATCACCACCGGCCGCAGATTCGGGTGCAGGGTTTTGAAGCCTTTGTCGTTTTCGCTGGAATAGGATTCCCGCATCACGCGACGCAGAACATCCTCGATCAGATCCGGCGGCACGCCGAGCGCGGCAGCTTCTTCACGCCGGGAGGCGAGCATCGCCGCCTCGCGCTCCGGGACGTAAATCGGCAGACCATACTGGCTCTTCACCTCGCCGACTTCGGCCACCAGTTCCAGACGCTTAGCCAGCAGGCTAAGCAACGCTTTATCCACTTCATCAATTTGATCGCGTAACGCGGTCAGTTCAGCAACCATACTTTCCTCTTACACCAAACGGGCCGCCAGATGGCCGCGGAGATCCTTATCCAGTTCACGCAACAGCGCATCGGTGGTTTCCCAGCTGATGCACGCATCAGTCACCGAAACGCCGTATTTCATCGCCTCACGCGGCTGTTCAGAGGACTGATTGCCTTCGTGGATATTACTCTCGATCATCAGGCCGATAATGGAGCGGTTGCCGTCTTTGATCTGCGCGACAACGGATTCAGCCACGGCTGGCTGGCGGCGGAAATCTTTATTGGAGTTCCCATGACTGCAATCTACCATCAGCGACGGCTTCAGTCCCGCCTGCGCCATCTCTTTTTCACATTTCGCCACATCTTCCGGACCGTAGTTTGGTGCCTTGCCGCCGCGGAGGATCACATGGCCGTTCGGATTACCCTGCGTTTGCAGCAGACAGACCTGACCGGCCTGGTTGATACCGACGAAACGGTGTGGCATCGCCGCGGCACGCATGGCGTTGATGGCCGTTGCCAGGCTACCGTCGGTACCGTTTTTAAAGCCGACCGGCATCGACAGGCCAGAGGCCATTTCACGGTGCGTTTGTGATTCCGTGGTACGCGCGCCGATAGCGGACCAGCTGAACAGATCGCCAAGGTATTGCGGGCTGTTCGGATCCAGCGCTTCCGTCGCCAGCGGCAGTCCCATATTAACGAGCTCAACCAACAGGCGACGCGCAATCTTCAGCCCACCCTCAACATCAAACGATCCATCCATATGCGGATCGTTAATCAGCCCCTTCCAGCCGACGGTGGTACGGGGTTTTTCAAAATAGACGCGCATCACCAGGTAGAGGCTATCGCTGACCTCTGCGGCAAGGGCTTTAAACCGACGAGCATATTCTATCGCAGCTTCCGGATCGTGAATTGAGCAAGGACCGCAAACCACCAGCAGACGCGGATCGCGGCCGGCGATGATATCGGAAATGGTCTGGCGGGCGTGCGCGATTTGCGCTTCCTGCTCGACGCTGAGCGGGAACTCGGCCTTCAGCTGCTCCGGGGTCATTAACACATGTTCGTCGGTAATATGTACGTTATTCAGCGCGTCTTTTTGCATGATTCGATCCTGTGTAGCTCGTTTGCGATAAGGGTTGCCTCAGCGGGCATGACGTAACGATACCACACGAAGTAAAGAATTCAATCCATAAAACGTAAATTTTACTTTACACGCACAAATTAATTGGCGTTATATACCGCAAGCAACGTACAAAAATATTTACATCAACCAAAATAACCCGGAATTTGCGCAACATCGCCATCGGTATTACGAAAAATCCTGGTAAGATTTGTCCCAAAGCAAAGGGCGCATCTAATGACGGGTTTTGCTATCAGTGGTATTCTGCGCCGGGCATCGGCAGCGGCTTTTTCCGCGCTATGGCGAATTTGACGGAAGCGTGAATGACAGTATTACACCGTCTTTTATTGACTGTATTTTTTCTCATCACGGTATCTCCTGTTTTTGCTGCCGGACCATCAGAACATGTTCGCGCTATCGTATCCGGGATCGTGACCTACACCCGTTGGCCGTCATTAACAGGGGCGCCGAAGCTATGCATTTTTGCCTCATCACGCTTCACTCATAGCCTGGCACATGAAGATCCTGATGCTTTGCCCTATCAACCGGTGATAGTACGTAATAGTGAAGAAGCGTTAAAAACGACCTGCGATGGTTTTTATTTTGGCAGTGAATCACCGGTCCAACAGTCGGAATTAACCCGCCGTTATGGCCCGAAGCCGCTGTTACTTATCGCAGAACAAAATACGGAATGCTCAACTGGTAGCGCGTTTTGCCTGATCATCAACGACGACAGGGTCCGCTTCTCCGTTAATCTGGACGTTCTGACGCACAGTGGCGTCCGGGTCAACCCGGACGTCCTGATGCTTGCCCGGAAGAAACCACATGAATAAGGACTTTTCACAGACTCCGCGCCCGACATTTAAACGCGCGCTCCGTCGCATTAGCGTGATAAGCGTGGTGATCTCCATGACGCTGGTCTGGCTGTTGTTGAGCACGGCCTCTATTTTCACGCTCAAACAGTACGCGCAGAAAAACCTTGAGCTCACTGCCGCCACCCTGGGCCGCAGCCTCGAAGCAGCCCTGGTGTTTGGCGACAGCGCGGCGGCTGAAGAGACCCTCGCCTCGCTGGGGAAACAAGGTCAGATTTCCCAGGCCATTGTGCTCAACGGTCAGAAACAGCATTTTGCCGCCTGGCGCCACCAACCGCTGGCGAATAAAGAGCAAGTGAGCGGCCTTGTCAGTAAATGGCTGTTCCCGGAGCCCACGGTACAGCCTATCTGGCATCAGGGAAAACAAATTGGCGAACTGCAGCTAACGGCTCTCGATAAGCTAATCAGCCACTTTCTCGGTATCTCGATTCTGGTCCTGACCGGCAGCATCCTGCTCGCTTCGTTTATCGCCCTGCTGCTGACCCACTCCCTGCACCGGGGGATCGTTGCCGCGCTGCAGAGCATCACCGAGGTTGTGCACGATATTCGCGAAAACCGTCACTTCTCACGTCGGGTGCCTGAGGAACGCATTGAGGAGTTCCATCTTTTCGCCCAGGACTTTAACAGCCTGTTGGGGGAGATGGAGGACTGGCAGCGTCAGTTGCAGGCCAAAAACGCCCAGCTGTTACGCAGCTCGCTACATGATCCGCTGACCGGTCTGGCTAATCGCGCGGCCTTTCGCAATGCGCTCGCCGAACTGATGAAGAACGAGGTGGGCCATCAAACCTCGGCGTTACTGTTTCTCGATGGCGATAACTTCAAGCTGATCAATGACAACTGGGGACACGCGGCGGGGGATCAAGTGCTGACGGAAGTTGCCAGCCGCCTGATGGCCTTCGCTGGCAAACGCCATCTGGCCTGGCGTCTCGGCGGCGATGAGTTTGCCGTTCTGTTGCGCGAGGTGCACTCTGAAGCGGAAGTACAGACGCTGTGCCAGATGCTGTCACAGCAGTTTCTTCCGCCATTCAACCTGCACAATGGCCACACCGCTACGCTCTCGCTAAGCGTCGGCTACGCGCTGGCATGGGAGCACGCCACCGCGGAATCACTGCAAGAACTTGCCGATAAGAATATGTATCGGATGAAAAACCAACGTATACAGCAGACGCTGAAATAATAAAGGACTCATTATGCTCAGAAAATATTTCGCGCCCGCCCTGATAGCGGCGGCGCTTCTGACAGGTTGCCAGGCCCCCCAGGGGAAATTTACCCCAGAGCAAATGGCGGCGATGAAATCTTATGGCTTCACTGAAAGCAATGGCGACTGGTCACTGGGCTTATCCGATAGCATCCTGTTTGACAAGAATGACTACCGACTACGTCCCGACAGCCGTCAGCAAATCACCAATATGGCCTCCAGACTCGCGGCGACCGGGATCACCCATAGCCGCCTTGAAGGCCACACCGATAATTATGGTGAGGATAGCTATAATGAAGCCCTTTCGCTTAAGCGCGCCAACAGCGTGGCCGATGCCTGGGCGGAAGGCGCCCACATCCCGCGCAGTAATTTAGTTACCCGCGGCCTTGGCAAAAAATACCCGATTGCCAGCAATGACACGGCGGCCGGACGCGCTGAAAACCGCCGGGTGACAGTGGTCATCAGCACGCCATAGGCCTCAGCTTATTCGTTGAACTTCACCGCCTTCATTGCCGTTGCCGTGCGCCAGCGCAGGTAGTCAACGGCAATGAACAGCAACAGGCTCGCCCCCATCAGCGGCATGGCCAATCCGAGGACTAACGTCAGCCCCAGCATCAGGCTGCGCGCAGGCCAGGCGAGCGACAGCCACGCCTGCAGCAGCGAATGTGCCGGATTCCAGACGGCCTGAGGCGGACGGCGGATCCACCATAGCCTGTACCCCACCCCGATGGTAATGCACAACGCGCAGCCGAACCCCACCAGCAGCAGCTGATTTGCCAGGCCAAAGAGGATCCCCATATGGAAATCGACGCCCCAGCGGGTAAGCTTCGCCATCAGCGGAAAGTCGGCGAAATGGGTGCGATCCACCACCCGCATCGTGGCGCCATCGATCGCCACCGCGTCCACCTGCGTCGGCCAGCGGCGGTCGATCTCACTCACCGTCCAGGCGCGTTCGTCAGACACTGGCGGACGGATCTCCAGTCGGCTGGCGCTCAGACCCGCCTGACGAGCCACCGCCAGTGCCTGGTCAAACTGCGCTGGCTGCAGCGTTGCCCGATGCTGGGCCATGACCATCGCATCCATATGATGCCCGGCGTGGGGATCGTGATTCATCGATTGTGCAGCATGCAACTGGGTATTGACCTGCGGCGTCAGCCAGCCAAAAGCCGCCCGCATTTTATCCACATTGCTACCGGCCCATTGCGACCAGGTCAGCCCGGTGGCAGAGAAGAGCAACATGCCCAGCAGTAAGCTCCAGCCCAGGATCACATGCAGCCGGCGATGGTTCTGCAGGGCGTTATTGAGCCGCCGTTTCGGACGCGTCATCGCCCACAGGGCTATTCCTCCCAGCGCGGCCACCCACATCCAGGAGGCGGCCAGTTCGCTGTAGAGCCGCCCGTTGTCGCCCAGCAGCAGCGAACGATGCGCATAATCAATCCACTGGCGCAGCGGCAGGATGCCGCTGGTACCGTAGACCGTCATATCGCCCTTCACCCGCAGCGAGATTGGATCGACAAAAATGGCTCGGGATTCCGACTCTCCGAGACCCGGATCGGCAAACATAATGCGCGTAGTCTCCCCCATCGCAGGTGCCGGACGCACCGCCAGCAACCGCAGGTTTCCCTGGGTCGCCTCTTCCGCCACCGCGATCTGGGCGCTGAGCGGCTGCGGGATCCCATCGGATAGGCCATGCAGCGCATCGTGATAGATCCAGTTTTCCAGCTGCGGCGTCGCCACGTACAGCGTGCCGGTCAGGGCAGCGACAAAGATAAACGGTCCGATAAACAGTCCGATATAGAAATGGAGGCGACGCAGCAGGTTTAACCATGCCGCGCGCGAGGTGCAGGTTGTCATACTCTTCCTTTTTTAAAGCAAAAGAGGTTGTTGCGCAGTGCGCAGTTTGATTTTTATTAAAGGGGAAAAGCAGACAGCCGCGGCGGGGCACGGGTTTCAGGATAGAGCCAGGAAAAGTAGCGCCAGTGCTTTAATACCGGGTGAGAAGCCGGCAGGCGAATGCGCCGCAGGAGCATGGCGACGAACAGCGCCAGCGCGAAAAGGAGCCCCGGGACATGGGCCAACAGCACGCAGTAGCCACACGCTTCGGCATGGTCCAGCGGCAGTGCGTGTCCGGTATGCGTAGCGCTGTCTGCGCTGTGCGTCATCGCCATCTCGTGGTCGGGCATTTGCGCCATGCTCGCGGACGAGCTGTCCATCATCATGGCGTGATGCATGCCGGGCATCGCGCTCATGGGGTCTTTTTGCAGGGAGATGGAGATCAGGGGGGCCACGACGATCAGCAGGATCGCCAACAGCGCCAGCCATGCGGCTCGCCGTTTAGGTGTCGTTTGCTGAAAACTATTGCTGGCCACCGCCCCTCCGAAATGAGGGTTTATTGTAAATGATTTACATCACGATGGTTACAACAAAGATAAAAAAAGGGCCAGCCCTCTGGCCAGCCCTTTCTGTCAGGATGTCGCGAAAGCGAATCTTAGTTAAGACGCTCTTTGATACGAGCAGACTTACCAGTGCGCTCACGCAGGTAGTACAGTTTAGCTTTACGTACAGCACCACGACGTTTAACAGCAATGCTGTCAACTACCGGAGAGTGAGTCTGGAAGACACGCTCAACGCCTTCGCCGTTGGAAATTTTGCGAACAGTGAATGCAGAGTGCAGACCGCGGTTACGAATAGCGATAACCACGCCCTCGAATGCCTGCAGACGTTTTTTGGAACCTTCAACAACCCATACTTTCACTTCCACGGTATCACCCGGACGGAAGGAAGGTACGTCCTGCTTCATCTGTTCTTGTTCAAGTTGCTTAATAATGTTGCTCATAATTTAATCTCTTATCCTGGGTAAACTGATATTGGGGGCTCACGCCTGCCCATCATGTTTATGCTGCTGTTTTGCGTGTTCAGTTTTGAACTCCGCCAGCAACTTTGCTTGCTCTTCAGTCAGAGCCAGGTTTTCCAGAAGTTCAGGTCTTCTAAGCCAGGTGCGGCCCAGCGACTGCTTCAGACGCCAGCGACGTATCTCAGCATGGTTTCCCGACAGCAATACTGGCGGTACTTCCATCTCTTCTAACACTTCAGGACGGGTATAGTGCGGGCAATCCAGCAACCCATCAGCAAAGGAATCTTCCGTTGCCGAAGCTTCATGGCCCAGTACTCCCGGAATGAACCGGGAAACGGAGTCAATCAGCGTCATTGCCGGTAACTCACCGCCGCTGAGAACGTAATCGCCGATTGACCATTCTTCGTCAATTTCGGTTTGGATTACGCGCTCGTCTATCCCTTCGTAGCGACCGCACACCAAAATCAGTTTCTGATTCGTTGCCAGTTCGCTGACGCCCGCTTGATCAAGCTTGCGTCCCTGAGGTGACAGATAAATCACCTTCGCGCCTTCACCTGCCGCGGCTTTTGCTGCATGAATGGCATCCCGTAAGGGTTGCACCATCATTAGCATCCCCGGTCCGCCGCCGTAAGGACGATCGTCCACGGTACGGTGCCGGTCATGCGTGAAGTCGCGAGGACTCCAGCTTTCGATGCTCAGCAGGCCATTTTTTACTGCCCGGCCAGTTACCCCGTAATCGGTAATTGCGCGGAACATTTCAGGAAACAGGCTAATTATGCCAATCCACATAGCGCCGTCTTTTACCGTTTATCCGGAGAATTTAAAAACCAGGATCCCAATCTACTTCGATAGTACGCGTAGTGAGATCGACTTTCTTGATAACCTGCCCATCGAGGAACGGAACCAACCGCTCCTTGATACCAAATGCATCTTTCAGGTTTGCCTTGATGACGAGCACGTCATTAGACCCGGTTTCCATCATGTCGATGACTTTACCGAGGCTATAGCCTTCCGTTGTCACTACCTGGCAGCCCATCAGGTCTTTCCAGTAGTAGTCACCCTCTTCCAGCTCCGGCAACTGCGATGAATCCACAATAATTTCGCAATTAGTCAGTAGATTCGCGGCATCACGATCGTCAACGCCTTTCAGCTTGATGATGATGTCCTGATTGTGGTGGCGCCAGCTTTCCAGCTCAACGACCTGCCACTGACCCGCCTTCTGGATTAACCAGGGCTGATAGTCAAAAATGCTTTCGGCGTCTTCGGTGGAGGAAAACACTCTGAGCCAACCACGGATACCGTAGGAAGAACCCATTTTCCCCAATACGATCGGATCAACAGGTGCTTGTGCGGTGTGTTGCTTGCTCATCATGACCACCGTGACAGATTAAGCTGCTTTGTTAGCGGCTTTGATCAGCGCGGCAACGCGATCGGAAACAGTAGCGCCCTGGCCAACCCAGTGAGCGATACGATCCAGATCCAGGCGAGTTTCTTCTTCCGCGCCGTTAGCGATCGGGTTGAAGAAACCAACGCGCTCGATGAAGCGACCGTTGCGTGCATTACGGCTGTCGGTGACAACAACCTGGTAGAACGGACGCTTTTTAGCGCCGTGACGTGCTAAACGAATAGTTACCATAACATCCTCTTGTGTGAATAAAACAACCGGGCCCCATCGAGGAACGGAGCCCGGTGTCATATTAAAAGCCCGAAAATTTTACTGATTTCTGTGCAAAAATCAATTCAAAACTACATACGCTAAATAATTCGAGTTGCAGGACAAAACGCGAAAGCGTTTTGAACAGCGCTTGCGCTGGCCCCGAAGGGGTGAGGCCGAATGGCCGAATCACGCGGCAAGTGAGTAAATCCCCGGGAGCGTACACAAGTACGTGACCGGGGTGAACGAACGCAGCCAACGCACCTGCGGCTTGAATTATGACGCGTATTAGCGGCCCGGGAAACCAGGCGGCATCATCCCTTTCATCCCACGCATCATTTTCATCATGCCGCCTTTCGACTTCATCTTCTTCATCATGCGCTGCATGTCGTCGAACTGCTTGAGCAGACGGTTCACGTCCTGCACCTGCATCCCGCAGCCGGCGGCGATACGGCGCTTACGCGAACCTTTGATGATTTCCGGCTTGGCGCGCTCTTTCAGGGTCATCGAGTTGATGATGGCTTCCATACGCACCAGCACTTTGTCGTCCATCTGCGCTTTCACGTTGTCCGGGATCTGGCCCATACCCGGCAGCTTGCCCATCAGGCTGGCCATGCCGCCCATATTTTTCATCTGGCGCAGCTGTTCAAGGAAGTCGGTGAGATCGAAACCGTCGCCTTTTTTCAGCTTGGAGGCCAGCTTCTCGGCCTGCGCGCGGTCAACTTTGCTCTCGATATCTTCGATCAGCGACAGCACGTCGCCCATGCCAAGGATGCGGGAAGCGACACGGTCCGGATGGAACGGCTCCAGCGCTTCGGTTTTCTCACCGACGCCGAGGAATTTAATCGGCTTGCCGGTAATATGACGAATCGACAGCGCCGCACCGCCGCGGGCGTCGCCGTCCACTTTGGTCAGTACCACGCCGGTCAGCGGCAGCGCTTCGTTAAAGGCCTTTGCGGTATTCGCCGCATCCTGACCGGTCATCGCATCGACGACGAACAGGGTTTCAACCGGGTTAATGGCGGCGTGGACGTGCTTAATTTCGTCCATCATCGCTTCATCAACGTGCAGACGTCCGGCGGTATCCACCAGCAGCACGTCGTAGAATTTGAGCTTCGCTTCTTTCAGCGCCGCGTTGACGATATCAACCGGCTTCTGGCCGACGTCAGACGGGAAGAAATCGACACCAACCTGCTCGGCCAGAGTCTCCAGCTGTTTGATCGCCGCCGGGCGGTAAACGTCCGCGGAAACGACCAGCACTTTTTTCTTGTGCTTCTCGCGCAGGAATTTCCCCAGCTTACCGACGCTGGTGGTTTTACCGGCACCCTGCAGGCCCGCCATCAGCACCACCGCCGGCGGCTGCGCCGCCAGGTCGAGGGTCTGGTTCTCTTCGCCCATCGCCGCCACCAGTTCGTTGCGGACGATTTTGACGAACTCCTGACCCGGGGTCAGGCTTTTATTGACTTCATGGCCGACCGCGCTCTCTTTGACGCGGCTGATGAAATCACGGACCACCGGAAGCGCAACGTCCGCTTCCAGCAGCGCCATGCGCACTTCGCGCAGGGTGTCTTTAATATTGTCTTCTGTAAGGCGTCCGCGGCCGCTAATGTTGCGCAGCGTACGCGACAAACGATCGGTTAAATTATCAAACATTGTCTCTCGCCTGAGGTGGAAACGGTCGGTCGCCGCAGCGACACACAAAACGAATGTGGCGGAGTATAACACGACATCAATCTGAATGTGCTGCAACGGTTGGAGCAGAGGCCTGCTGACGTTATACTGCTTCTCTTTCTTATTTAGCCAACAGCCGACACCTATGCCTGTTTTTGCTCTACTCGCCCTTGTCGCCTACTCCGTCAGTCTCGCGCTGATTATCCCCGGCTTGCTGCAAAAAAACAGCAGCTGGCGGCGAATGGCGATTTTATCTGCGACTATCGCGTTGATCTGCCATGCTTTTGCACTGGAAGCACGGATATTCCCCGGCGGCGAGAGCGGGCAAAACCTCAGCTTACTGAACGTCGGGTCGCTGGTCAGCCTGATGATCTGCACGGTGATGACCATCGTGGCCTCGCGCAATCGCGGCTGGCTGCTGTTGCCTATCGTCTATGCCTTTGCGCTGATCAATCTGGCCTTCGCCACTTTCGTGCCTAACGAATATATCACCCACCTGGAAACCACCCCGGGAATGCTGGTGCATATCGGCCTGTCGCTCTTCTCATACGCCACGCTGATCATTGCCGCGCTGTACGCGCTGCAGCTGGCGTGGATCGACTACCAGCTCAAGAATAAAAAACTGGCCTTCAGCAGCGAAATGCCGCCGCTGATGAGCATTGAGCGCAAAATGTTCCACATCACCCAGGTCGGCGTGGTGCTGCTGACCCTGACGCTGTGCAGCGGCCTGTTCTATATGCACAATCTGTTCAGCAGCGAAAACATTGATAAAGCGGTGCTGTCGATTATTGCGTGGTTCGTCTATATCGTTCTGCTGTGGGGCCACTATCATGAAGGGTGGCGCGGACGTCGTGTGGTCTGGTTCAGCGTCGCTGGCGCCGGTCTGCTGACGCTGGCCTATTTTGGTAGCCGCGTGCTGCAGCAGTTCGTGAGCTAAGTCTTTTAAGGAATCCTACGTGGAACATATCTCCACCACCACGCTGATCATAACGCTGATCGTCATGGTGATAATCTCTGCCTATTTCTCCGGCTCCGAAACCGGCATGATGACGCTGAACCGCTATCGGCTGCGTCATATGGCGAAACAAGGCAACCGCCCCGCCAAGCGCGTGGAGAAGCTGCTGCGCAAGCCGGACCGCCTGATTAGCCTCGTGCTCATCGGCAACAACCTCGTCAACATTCTCGCCTCGGCGCTGGGCACTATCGTCGGTATGCGTCTCTACGGCGACGCCGGCGTCGCGATCGCCACCGGCGTGCTCACCTTTGTGGTACTGGTCTTTGCCGAGGTGCTGCCGAAGACCATCGCCGCGCTCTATCCGGAAAAGGTCGCCTACCCCAGCAGCTTCCTGCTGGCGCCGCTGCAGGTGCTGATGATGCCGCTGGTGTGGCTGCTAAATACCATCACCCGCATGTTGATGCGCATGATGGGTATCCGCACCGATACCGTCATTAGCAGCGCCCTGAGCAAAGATGAACTGCGCACGATTGTGAATGAATCCCGTTCACAAATCTCACGGCGCAACCAGGATATGCTGCTGTCGGTGCTGGATCTGGAGAAGGTCAGCGTTAACGACATCATGGTGCCGCGCAATGAGATTGTCGGCATCGACATCAACGATGACTGGAAATCGATCGTCCGCCAGCTGACCCACTCCCCGCACGGCCGCATCGTGCTCTACCGCGATTCGCTGGACGATGCCATCAGCATGCTGCGCGTCCGCGAAGCCTATCGCCTGATGACGGAGAAGAAAGAGTTCACAAAAGAGATCATGCTGCGGGCGGCAGATGAGATCTACTTTGTTCCGGAAGGGACGCCGCTCAGCACCCAGCTGGTGAAATTTCAGCGCAATAAAAAGAAAGTCGGTCTGGTGGTCGATGAATACGGCGATATTCAGGGGCTGGTCACCGTAGAAGATATTCTTGAAGAGATTGTCGGCGACTTCACCACCTCCATGTCCCCCACCCTGGCGGAGGAAGTAACCCCGCTCAACGACGGCACGGTGATTATCGACGGCAGCGCCAACGTTCGCGAGATCAATAAAGCCTTTAACTGGCACCTGCCGGAAGATGAGGCGCGCACCGTCAACGGTATCATTCTCGAGGCGCTGGAAGAGATCCCGGTCCCGGGCACCCGCGTGCGCATTGAGCAATATGATATTGATATCCTCGACGTGCAGGACAACATGATCAAACAGGTGAAAGTGATGCCGGTGAAATCATTACGCGAGAGCGTCGCGGAGTAGCGCGAGCGAAGGAATTAACATCACGGTGGGCTGCGGCCCGCCGTTTTTTTATCTCGCGCCGGGAGCGGTGGCATAAAAAACGGCCGCCCGCGGGCAGCCGTTCAGCAAAGCAGCAGGCGTTATTTCGCTTTCGCTACTGTCACCATCGCAGCGCGAATAGTACGGCCGTTCAGGGTATAACCTTTCTGCATCACGGCCAGCACGTTGCCCGCCGCCACGTCTTCAGACTCGACCATCGCAATGGCCTGGTGGACGTTCGGATCCAGCGGAACGTTGGTGTCGGCGATCACTTCCACGCCGAACTTACGCACCACGTCCAGCATGGATTTCAGGGTCAGTTCGATCCCTTCCACCATCGGCGCCAGGTCCGGGTTAGCCTTGTCGGCCACTTCCAGCGCGCGGTCCAGGCTGTCGATTACCGGCAGCAGTTCATTGACGAATTTTTCCAGCGCAAACTTGTGCGCTTTCTCGATATCCTGCTCGGTACGACGACGCAGGTTATCTTCGTCGGCTTTGGCACGCAGCATCACTTCACGTTCACGTTTCTGCGCTTCAGCCAGCTGGGCTTCCAGATTCGCAATTTTTTCATCGCGCGGATCCACCTGCTCAGCCGAAACTTCAGGCTCTACCGCCTCAACGTCGTCGTGCTGCTCCGTGATAATTTCTTCCGGGGCTTGCCCCTCAGGCGTTTTCTGTTCTTTACTACTCATGAATTTCTCCGCGTTTTTTTTCGCATTCATCTCGCTAACTTCGCTTATTATGGGGATCAGTTTCCGGGTTTCAAGGGAAGCGGACAGATTGTCACTATTTCATTTAACGCAAGGACATCCAGATCATGAAGAACCATTTCAAGTGTATCGGCATTGTGGGACATCCTCGTCACCCCACCGCCCTGACCACACATGAAATGCTCTGGCGCTGGCTGTGCAGCAAAGGGTATGAAGTGCTGGTTGAACAGCAGATCGCCCATGAACTTCAGCTCAGCAACGTGAAAACCGGCACGCTGGCGGAGATTGGCCAACAGGCCGACCTCGCGGTGGTGGTGGGCGGCGACGGCAATATGCTCGGCGCGGCGCGGACCCTGGCCCGTTACGACATTAACGTCATCGGCATTAACCGCGGCAACCTCGGCTTTCTCACCGACCTGGACCCGGACAACGCCCTGCAGCAGCTCGCCGACGTGCTGGAAGGCCACTACATCGCCGAGAAACGCTTTCTACTGGAAGCCCAGGTATGCCAGCAGGATTGCCAGAAACGCATCAGCACCGCCATCAACGAAGTGGTGCTGCACCCCGGCAAAGTGGCGCATATGATTGAATTCGAAGTCTATATCGATGAAGTCTTCGCGTTCTCTCAGCGCTCTGATGGCCTGATTATCTCCACCCCGACCGGTTCCACCGCCTATTCGCTGTCGGCCGGCGGCCCGATCCTTACGCCGTCGCTGGACGCTATCACTCTGGTACCGATGTTCCCGCACACCCTTTCAGCGCGACCGCTGGTGATCAACGGTGACAGCACCATTCGCCTGCGCTTCTCTCATCGCTGCAGCGATCTGGAGATCAGCTGCGACAGCCAGATTGCTCTGCCGATCCAGGATGGCGAAGACGTCCTCATTCGCCGCTGCGATTATCACCTCAATCTGATTCATCCTAAAGATTACAGCTATTTCAATACATTAAGCACCAAGCTCGGTTGGTCGAAAAAATTATTCTGATTTTCATTGCTGCCTCTTTACTGGATAAAAAACCAGTCTATACTGTACGAAAACACAGTATTGGTTTTTCATACAGGAAGGCAGCTATGTTGGCGCAACTCACCATCAGTAATTTTGCTATCGTTCGTGAACTGGAAATTGATTTCCACAGCGGCATGACCGCCATCACCGGGGAAACCGGCGCCGGGAAATCTATTGCCATCGACGCGCTGGGGCTGTGCCTCGGCGGCAGAGCAGAAGCCGACATGGTGCGTCGCGGCGCCACCCGTGCCGACCTGTGCGCGCGCTTCGCGCTGAAAGACACCCCAGCCGCCCAGCGCTGGCTGGAAGAGAACCAGCTGGAGAGCGGGCGTGAGTGTTTACTTCGTCGCGTGATCAGCGCCGACGGCCGCTCGCGCGGCTTTATCAACGGCACCGCCGTCCCGCTCTCGCAGCTGCGCGAGCTGGGCCAGCTGCTGATCCAGATCCATGGCCAGCATGCCCACCAGTTGCTGACCAAACCCGAACACCAGAAAACCCTGCTCGACGGCTATACCGGTGAGTATGTGCTCACTCAGCGCATGGCCGAGCACTATCGCCAGTGGCACCAAAGCTGCCGCGAGCTGGCCCAGCATCAGCAGCAAAGCCAGGAGCGCGCTGCCCGTGCCGATCTGCTGCAGTATCAGCTTAAAGAGCTGAACGAATTTAACCCGTTGCCAGGAGAGTTCGAGCAGATTGACGAAGAGTACAAGCGCCTGGCCAACAGCGGGCAGCTGCTCAGCACCTGCCAGCACGCCCTGACATTGCTCGCCGACGGCGAAGAGGCCAATCTGCAGAGCCAGCTTTATACCGCGAAGCAGCTGGTCAGCGAGCTGGTGGGTATGGACAGCAAGCTTTCCGGCGTTCTGGATATGCTGGAAGAAGCGACCATACAGCTCAGCGAGGCCAGCGACGAGCTGCGCCACTATCACGACCGTCTGGACCTCGATCCGAACCGTCTGTTCGAACTTGAGCAGCGGATTTCCCGGCAAATCGCGCTGGCGCGTAAGCATCAGGTGATGCCGGAAGAGCTGCCGGCGGTTTACCAGGCGATGCTGGAAGAGCAGCGCCTGCTGGACGACAGCGCCGGCTCGCTGGAATCCCTCAGCCAGCAGGTGGTTGAACATCATCAGCTGGCGCTGGAGACCGCGCGCCAGCTGCACGCCCTGCGCCAGGCCAGCGCCGACGAGCTGACCCAGCTTATTACCGAGAGTATGCACTCACTTTCGATGCCGCACGGGGTATTCGCGATTGAGGTCGCATTCGATGAACGCCATCTGACCGCCGACGGCGCCGATCATATTGAGTTCCGTGTCACCACTAACCCGGGTCAGCCGCTGCAGCCGATCGCCAAAGTCGCCTCCGGTGGAGAACTGTCGCGCATTGCGCTGGCGATTCAGGTGATCACCGCGCGTAAAATGGAAACCCCGGCGCTCATCTTCGACGAAGTGGATGTCGGCATCAGCGGCCCGACTGCCGCCGTGGTCGGCAAGCTGCTGCGCCAGCTGGGCGAGTCCACGCAGGTGATGTGTGTGACCCACCTGCCGCAGGTTGCGGGCTGCGGCCACCATCATTTCTTTGTCTGCAAAGAGACCGATGGCGAGATGACCGAAACGCATATGCAGCCGCTGGATAAACGTGCTCGCTTACAGGAGCTGGCTCGCCTGCTGGGCGGTAGCGAGGTCACGCGCAACACCCTGGCGAACGCGAAAGAGTTGCTTGCGGCGTAAACTTTTTGATTTTCACAGGGTCATAGTGAACAGCAAATTGCCTGCTGACCTGCAGCCGGAGGTTTCCAACGGGGCGAAGGTCTATTATTATCGGCATATTACAGATGAGCCACGTACTGCTCGGGCCCAAAAAGGAATCAAATCACTATGCGCTGTAAAACGCTGACTGCTGCCGCAGCGGTTCTTCTTATGTTGACCGCAGGCTGTTCCACTCTGGAACGAGTGGTTTACCGTCCTGACATCAACCAGGGTAACTATCTGGCACCAAACGATGTAGCGAAAATTCGTGTCGGTATGACGCAACAGCAGGTTGCTTATGCTCTGGGGACGCCAATGATGACGGATCCGTTCGGCACCAATACCTGGTTCTATGTATTCCGTCAGGAGCCGGGCCACCAGAAAGTGACTCAGCAGACCCTGACCCTGACCTTCAATAGCGGCGGTGTGTTGACTAACATTGATAACAAGCCCGCGCTGACCAGTCAGTAAGGCCCGGAAAAGCAAAAAGCGCTCGATGAGCGCTTTTTTTATGGCTGATAACTGGTCTGCTACTGCAGGTTACTTCGCAGCGCTTTTCTCTGCCCGCTGGCGACGCAGCTCTTTTGGGTCAGCAATCAGCGGACGATAGATTTCCACCCGGTCGCCGTCGTGAACTTCGTCATGCAGCTTTACCGGACGGCTGTAAATACCCAGCTTGTTCTTCGCCAGATCGATATCATCACGCAGCGCCAGCAGACCGCTGGCGATAATCGCCTGCTCGACCGTCGCCCCCTCGTCCAGGGTGACCCGCTGCAGGTACTGCTTTTCAGGCAGCGCGTAGGCGACTTCAACACGAATATTAGCCGGCACTGTAAACCTCTTTGGCGCGCGAAGTGAACGCCTGTACCATGTTAGCGGCCAGCTCTTTGAAGATCCGGCCAAAAGCCATCTCAATCAGTTTATTGGTAAACTCAAAATCGAGATGGAACTCAATTTTGCACGCTTCTGGGCTCAACGGGATAAACTTCCAGCCGCCAATCAGCTTCTTGAACGGGCCATCCACCAGGCTCATTAAAATGCTCTGGTTGCTGGTCAGTGTATTGCGGGTCGTGAAGGTCTTACTGATGCCGGCTTTGGATACATCAACCGCCGCCGTCATTTGCGTCGGCCCGAATTCCAGCACGCGGCTACCGGTGCAGCCTGGCAGAAAATCAGGATAGGACTTCACATCGTTTACCAGTTGATACATCTGTTCCGCGCTGAAAGGCACCAGCGCAGTACGGCTAATCTGAGGCATAGCAGGTTCCACATTTAAACACAGTGCAAATAATATCATTTATCTGCTGCTAAAAAAAACGCTGTGCCGCAACTCGTGCTAAGATGCGCAGTACACCTCGCAGGATGCGATCGAGGTAACTGTGTATAAGACGATGACTTCAGGACATTATGACTAAGAAAAAAGCCCACAAACCTGGATCAGCCACCATTGCGCTGAATAAACGCGCCCGTCACGAATACTTTATCGAAGATGAATACGAGGCTGGTCTCGCCCTGCAGGGCTGGGAAGTCAAATCCCTGCGTGCAGGCAAAGCCAACATCGGCGATAGCTATGTCATCCTGAAGGATGGCGAAGCCTTCCTGTTCGGCGCCAACTTTACGCCCATGGCCGTGGCTTCCACCCACTATGTCTGCGACCCGACGCGTACCCGTAAGCTGCTGCTCAACCAGCGCGAACTCGACACGCTGTACGGCCGCATTAACCGCGAAGGTTACACCGTCGTCGCCCTGTCGCTGTACTGGAAGAACGCCTGGTGCAAAGTGAAAATCGGCGTCGCCAAAGGTAAGAAACAGCACGACAAGCGTACCGACCTGAAAGATCGTGAATGGGCGCTGGACAAGGCGCGTATTATGAAGCACGCCGGACGTTAACCCCCTCCCCTGAGGGCCAGCTCTCGCTGGCCCTTACGCTATATCCTTGTTGATGCTGCTTTTTCGTCCACCCCGTTGAAACAATCCTGCGTAATGGGGCTGGTAACGACATTCACAAATCTGTTATACTTGACCTACACATTGGGGCTGATTCTGGATTCGACGGGATTTGCGAAACCCAAGGTGCATGCCGAGGGGCGGTTGGCCTCGTAAAAAGCCGCAAAAAATAGTCGCAAACGACGAAAACTACGCTTTAGCAGCTTAATAACCTGCTCTGAGCCCTCTCTCCCTAGCTTCCGCTCTTAAGACGGGGATCAAAGAGAGGTCAAACCCAAAAGAGATCGCGTGGATGCCCTGCCTGGGGTTGAAGCGTTAAATCTAATCAGGCTAGTTTGTTAGTGGCGTGTCTGTCCGCAGCTGGCAAGCGAATGTAAAGACTGACTAAGCATGTAGTGCCGAGGATGTAGGAATTTCGGACGCGGGTTCAACTCCCGCCAGCTCCACCAAAATTCTCCATCGGTGATTACCAGAGTCATCCGATGAAGTCCTGAAAGCCCGCACGGCGCAAGCCCTGCGGGCTTTTTTGTGCCCTCAATTTGCCCCACGACGTCCGAAGAGAACTCATTAAACCCGCACCTTTTAGGCCCATTGATGGGCCCAACGAAAAGCTCTGTTGTTTTCGCGTTACCAATTACCCGCCAACCCCCCTCTCAGAATTAGACCTCCCACGACACTCGCACAACCCTTTCACACTCCGGCCGCGGACGCGGCCGGAGGGATAGATTTACCCCTTGGCAGAATACGCGTCCAGCATGGCAAGGACCGCCCGACGCGCCGCATCGTCTGCAATATTGTCAGGCAGCGCATCAGCCCGCAGAGTGACATAAGCGTCAGCAGCCCTTCGAATGGCAATCCCGACAGAGTGACGATCGTGCGATGCCAGGGTGGAAGTCAGCAGGCCATCGGGATCAATGCCGAGGGCTTCTATTCGACGAACGCCGCGTTGCGGTAGATTGGCGCGACGGAACAGCATCGGCCCCAGCACCTGTTCCCGGAAGAAAGACAGCATCCCCAGCGCTTCGAAGAGTTCGCCCCTGCCCAGTTTAACCACGGCATAATGCAGCCAGATCCAGGCTCGGGACTCAAACCACTCCGGCGTCATATTCGGCCAGTGCGCGCTAAATTTTGCCAGCTGTCGCTCGAGAGCATCGCTATCACGGGTAAATAGCACGGCAGGCTCCTCAACGCGCTGAGTGAGCATGTCCAGGGTGATAAATTTCAGATCGACATGCAGAAGTTCCGGGCCAAACAGGCAGATCAGCAGGCGAGGCTCACCGACGTGTTCCCCGGTGAAAGCATGTAGCAGATGGCCGAGCGTTCCGGCGAACGCCATACGCTGAGCCATGATTTCGTCATAATAGAAAGGGTCGACCACCACCACGAAATCCAGATCGGAGTATTGATCAAACCCGCCATGGATAAACGAGCCGCCGGCGAGAAGGGCGTGGATCCGCGAATCAGACTGTAATTTAAGCTTCAGTTGCTCTGCAAAACTTCTGTGTAAATCGGGTAGCGTATTAAGCATACTTTTTCCTGTTCACAAAAAAGACAAAGCATTACAGAATATCCAGCGATTCATCAGCAGACCAGATATTTCTGCTGGAACCCTCCCCTCCCTGGCGGGGCTCCCGACGCGCTATATCGGAAGCAATACCTCCCTCAAACCACCTCGTTCATCCACTCAGCAAACGCCCGTACAGCGGGAGAGAGAAAGCGCTGGTGCGGATAGAGCAATGTGACGGGTACCGGGGGCGGCTGCCAGTCCGTCAGCACTTCCACCAGTCTCCCCTCCTGCAGGTGGTCAGCAACGATATTCTCCGCCAGCTGCGCCAGCCCGAAGCCCGCCAGGCACATTTTTATATAGAGCCCCGTTTCATTCACCGCGGCGTTGCCGCTGACGGGTACAGAAAAGGTCTCGCCGTGGCGAACAAAGCGGAACTCATCGGCCCGTCTCGCCTGGCCGGAAAAATAATGCACCGCCCGGTGCTTAGAGAGCGCCTCCGGTGACGACGGCACGCCATATTCCCTGAGATAGTACGGCGACGCGCAGGTTACCCAGCGAAAGCGGCCCAGAGGGCGAGCCACCAGGCTGGAGTTGTTCAGCTCTCCCATGCGTATCACGCAGTCGACACCTTCCTGAATCAGATCGACCTGGCGATCGCTGACGCCGATCATCAGGTAGATATCGGGATAGCGCCGGTAAAAGTCCGGCAGATGCGGCATGACGATGAAATGCGCGATGCCCGCGGGCATATCAACCCGCAGGCGCCCCTGAGGCCGCGCGACAGACTCGCTCAGGCTGGATTCGCTATGTTCGATGAGGGCGAGAATTTCCCGGCACTGCGCCAGATACTGCAGCCCTTCCGGAGTGAGACTCACGCGCCTTGTGGTCCGGTTCAGCAGCCGCACCTTCAGGTATTGCTCAAGGTTTTTAATGGTACTGGTGACAGTGGAGGCAGGCAGGGAAAGGGTTTCCGCGGCGCGCACGAAGCTCCCTGCCTCCGCGACGCGCATAAACATCTGCATAGCCTGGATACGATCCACCTTCTTTCTCTCCTGAAGCAAGCAACTTACCGACAGACGGCATGATTATTCGTTAATTATGAATAATGAAAACAATTTACGCACCTTTTTGCGCTTAATAGCCTGGCGTATCGTTGCGCTATGGGTATCGCGTGAGGGGCCCAAAATGGCCATGCCCTCAATAAATATCCAGAGAATCATAACGTTAAATAACACGCATAAAGGAAAAACCATGTCCGTTCAGCCTGTCGAATTAAGTAAGGCCTATCGTTTATTGCAGGTCGGGTCCACCACCATGATTTCCGCAAAATATGATGGCGTCGAAAATGTCATGTCAGCCGCCTGGGTTGGGCTGGCAGGCGAGCGAAAAGTGGTGGCCTATATCGGCCCCCAGGCCTTCACACGTCAGCTGGTGGAAAAGAGCGGCTATTTCGTGGTGCAGATCCCTGTAGTCAGCCAGATGGCAACCGTCCTCTACGCTGGCGGGCGCAGCTATGCCGACGCGCCGGATAAAAATGACTCCATCCCCTTCATTTATCAGCCGGGGTTCGACATCCCCCTCGTGGCAGGCTGCGCCGGCTGGCTGGTGTGCAAAGTGATGCCCTACCCGGACATTCAGCAGCAACACAATCTGTTTCTGGGCGACATCGTCGCCGCCTGGAGCGATGACCGGGTATTCCGTAACGGACACTGGATTTTTGATGATGCGCCGGACGAGCTACGGACCGTTCACTATGTCGCAGGCGGGCAGTTCTATGCCATCGGCAAAGGCAGCAAGTTCGATCATGGACCGGGTCAGGACTGACCCTCCCCGGTCATGCAGCTCAATGATGAGATGCCTGCGCAGCAGAGCGGCTGATACTCCGGCGCCAGACGCCGGGCGCCTGGCCATACTGACGTTTGAAGCTGCGGTTGAAGGACTGCTGGGAGTCAAAGCCGAGGGCGATCGCCACGTTGAGGATCGG
This sequence comes from Klebsiella sp. 10982, assembly GCF_048589245.1. Taxonomy (NCBI): domain Bacteria; kingdom Pseudomonadati; phylum Pseudomonadota; class Gammaproteobacteria; order Enterobacterales; family Enterobacteriaceae; genus Klebsiella; species Klebsiella sp. 10982. Next base: position 73,090 of record NZ_JBMAXV010000013.1, on the reverse strand, counting down.
CTCGTTGCTGTGGGCTAAGCGTTCAACCGACTTTTGCAGCTTTTGCGCCCGAATATATTCTCCGAGGGGCTGCCCGGTATGTTCTTTGAAGATCCGCTGCAGGTGCCACTTCGAATAGCCGGATCGTCGGGCAACGGTGTCAATATCCAGACGGCTATCAAGATGGTTGTCGATCCAGTCGATCAGATCCTGAATGATGGCGCCAGTGTTCATCATATTTCCCCCTCGCGGCCGGTTAAAAGCATCTTTGTCAGTTGCATTTAAAGGTGGCCTGTTTTTACACAAAATGCAAGTTTTATTGTTACATTTAAATCCACGCCAGGATCGCGGTTTTTGTCTCCCCCCTGGACCGCACATAAAGTGCAACAATTATTCTTGCACTTAGTTAAGCGCCTTCCTACAATCGCCGCGATAGTGTATTCGAAATTGTTACAGTTTTGTGGCGATGATCGACACAAATGGCCTTAAGCCAGCCCGGACAAAGGAAGTGGCGCGGTCTCTCACGCTGCGTCTTGCCCGGCGGCTACAATTACCGGAATAAAAATAATGAGCCTGCAAAAAACCTGGGGAAACATTCACCTGACCGCGCTCGGCGCGATGATGCTCTCCTTTCTGCTCGTCGGCTGCGACGACAGTGTCGCGCAGAATGCTGCGCCACCCGCCCCGGCGGTCAGCGCCGCTAAGGTGCTGGTGAAGTCGATCAGTCAGTGGGATAGTTTTAACGGTCGCATTGAAGCGGTGGAGAGCGTTCAGCTTCGCCCTCGCGTCTCGGGATATATTGATAAAGTGAATTACACCGACGGTCAGGAGGTGAAAAAGGGCCAGGTGCTGTTCACGATAGATGACAGAACCTATCGCGCCGCGCTGGAGCAGGCGCAGGCAACGCTGGCGAGAGCCAAAACGCAGGCCAGCCTGGCGCAAAGCGAGGCGAACCGCACCGATAAATTAGTCCATACCAATCTTGTCTCCCGTGAAGAGTGGGAGCAGCGCCGGTCAGCCGCGGTTCAGGCGCAGGCTGATATTCGCGCCGCGCAGGCGGCAGTGGATGCCGCGCAGCTTAACCTCGACTTCACCAAAGTGACCGCCCCTATTGACGGCCGCGCCAGCCGGGCGCTGATCACCAGCGGTAACCTGGTCACCGCGGGCGACACCGCCAGCGTGCTCACCACTCTGGTCTCGCAGAAGACGGTATACGTTTACTTTGATGTCGACGAGTCAACCTACCTTCACTATCAAAACCTCGCCCGTCGCGGGCAAGGGGCGTCCAGCGATAATCAGGCGCTCCCGGTGGAGATTGGCCTGGTTGGCGAGGAAGGTTACCCCCACCAGGGCAAAGTGGATTTTCTCGATAATCAGTTAACGCCGAGTACCGGCACCATCCGCATGCGCGCGCTGCTGGATAACTCGCAGCGTCTGTTCACGCCGGGGCTGTTTGCCCGCGTGCGTCTGCCGGGCAGCGCCGAGTTCAAAGCCACGCTGATCGACGACAAAGCGGTACTGACCGATCAGGATCGTAAATACGTCTATATCGTTGATAAAGATGGTAAAGCGCAGCGACGCGATATTACCCCGGGGCGGCTGGCAGACGGTTTACGCATCGTTCAGAAGGGGCTGAATCCTGGGGATAGCGTCATCGTCGACGGCTTACAAAAAGTGTTTATGCCGGGTATGCCGGTGAATGCCAAAACCGTTGCCATGACCTCCAGCGCCACCCTCAACTGATCCCTAATCAGAGAATTCAACCCATGGACTTTTCCCGCTTTTTTATCGACAGGCCGATTTTCGCCGCGGTGCTGTCGATTTTAATTTTTATCACCGGGTTAATCGCTATCCCGCTGCTGCCGGTGAGCGAATATCCGGACGTCGTCCCGCCCAGCGTCCAGGTGCGCGCGGAGTATCCCGGCGCCAACCCGAAAGTGATTGCCGAGACCGTGGCGACGCCGCTGGAGGAAGCGATCAACGGTGTTGAAAACATGATGTACATGAAATCGGTCGCCGGCTCCGACGGCGTGCTGGTCACCACCGTCACCTTCCGCCCGGGTACCGACCCGGATCAGGCGCAGGTTCAGGTGCAGAACCGGGTCGCGCAGGCGGAAGCGCGTCTGCCGGAGGATGTACGCCGTCTGGGCATCACCACCCAGAAACAGTCCCCGACGCTGACCCTGGTGGTGCATCTGTTCTCCCCCGGCGGGAAGTACGATTCGCTATATATGCGCAACTACGCCACGCTGAAAGTGAAGGATGAGCTGGCGCGCCTGCCCGGCGTCGGCCAGATCCAGATTTTTGGCTCCGGTGAATACGCGATGCGCGTCTGGCTGGATCCGAATAAGGTGGCCGCCCGCGGCCTGACGGCCTCGGATGTGGTGACGGCGATGCAGGAGCAAAACGTCCAGGTCTCCGCCGGACAGCTTGGCGCCGAGCCGCTGCCGCAGGAGAGCGATTTCCTGATCTCCATTAACGCTCAGGGCCGTCTACATACCGAAGAAGAATTTGGCAATATCATTCTGAAAACGGCGCAGGACGGCTCGCTGGTCCGCCTGCGCGACGTGGCGCGCATCGAGATGGGTTCCGGCAGCTATGCGCTGCGCTCCCAGCTCAACAATAAGGATGCGGTCGGGATCGGTATCTTCCAGTCGCCGGGGGCGAACGCCATCGATCTGTCGAACGCGGTACGCGCCAAAATGGCCGAGCTGGCCACCCGCTTCCCGGAAGATATGCAATGGGCGGCGCCGTACGACCCGACGGTTTTCGTGCGCGACTCCATCCGCGCGGTGGTGCAGACGCTGCTGGAGGCGGTAGTGCTGGTGGTGCTGGTAGTGATCCTGTTCCTGCAGACCTGGCGCGCGTCGATTATCCCGCTGATCGCGGTGCCGGTATCGGTGGTGGGTACCTTCAGCATTCTCTATCTGCTGGGCTTCTCGCTGAATACCCTGAGCCTGTTCGGGCTGGTACTGGCTATCGGTATCGTGGTGGACGACGCCATCGTGGTGGTGGAGAACGTCGAGCGTAATATCGAAGAGGGGCTTGCGCCGCTTGCCGCGGCGCATCAGGCGATGCGTGAGGTCTCCGGGCCGATTATCGCCATTGCGCTGGTGCTGTGTGCGGTGTTCGTGCCGATGGCGTTTCTCTCCGGGGTCACCGGACAGTTCTACAAACAGTTCGCGGTGACCATCGCCATCTCGACGGTGATCTCGGCCATCAACTCGCTGACGCTCTCCCCGGCGCTGGCGGCCCTGCTGTTAAAGCCTCACGGCGCGAAGAAAGACCTCCCTACCCGGCTGATCGATCGCCTGTTTGGCTGGATTTTCCGTCCGTTTAACCGCTTTTTCCTGCGCAGCTCGAACGGCTATCAGGGGCTGGTGAGCAAAACCCTCGGACGCCGTGGCGCGGTGTTTGCGGTGTATCTGCTGCTGCTCTGCGCCGCTGGGGTAATGTTTAAAGTCGTCCCCGGCGGGTTTATTCCCACCCAGGATAAGCTGTATCTCATTGGCGGCGTGAAGATGCCGGAAGGGTCGTCGCTGGCGCGCACCGACGCGGTGATCCGCAAAATGAGCGAGATCGGGATGAATACCGAAGGGGTCGACTATGCGGTCGCTTTCCCGGGGCTTAACGCGCTGCAGTTCACCAACACGCCGAATACCGGGACGGTCTTTTTTGGCCTGAAACCGTTCGACCAGCGCAAACACACGGCGGCGGAAATTAACGCGGAGATCAACGCCAAAATCGCGCAAATCCAGCAGGGCTTTGGCTTTTCCATCCTGCCGCCGCCGATTTTAGGTCTGGGTCAGGGTTCCGGCTACTCCCTGTACATCCAGGATCGCGGAGGGCTGGGCTATGGCGCGCTGCAAAGCGCGGTGAATGCGATGTCCGGGGCGATTATGCAGACGCCGGGGATGCACTTCCCGATCTCGACTTACCAGGCTAACGTGCCGCAGCTGGACGTGCAGGTCGATCGCGATAAGGCGAAAGCGCAGGGGGTATCGCTAACCGAGCTATTCGGTACGCTGCAGACCTATCTCGGCTCGTCTTATGTCAATGACTTTAACCAGTTCGGGCGTACCTGGCGCGTGATGGCCCAGGCTGACGGACCATACCGCGAGAGCGTGGAAAATATCGCCAATCTGCGCACCCGCAATAATCAGGGCGAAATGGTGCCGATCGGCAGTATGGTGAATATCAGTACCACCTACGGGCCGGATCCGGTGATCCGCTACAACGGTTATCCGGCGGCGGACCTGATTGGCGATGCCGATCCGCGGGTCCTCTCTTCTTCACAGGCGATGACGCATCTGGAGGAGCTGTCGAAGCAGATCCTGCCGAATGGGATGAATATTGAGTGGACGGATCTCAGCTTCCAGCAGGCCACCCAGGGCAACACGGCGCTGATCGTCTTCCCGGTGGCGGTGCTGCTGGCGTTCCTCGTGCTGGCCGCGCTGTATGAAAGCTGGACCCTGCCGCTGGCGGTGATCCTTATCGTACCGATGACGATGCTCTCCGCGCTGTTTGGCGTCTGGCTGACCGGGGGCGATAACAACGTCTTCGTGCAGGTGGGTCTGGTGGTCCTGATGGGCCTGGCCTGTAAAAACGCCATTCTGATCGTCGAGTTTGCCCGCGAGCTGGAGATCCAGGGGAAAGGGATCATGGAAGCCGCGCTGGAGGCATGCCGCCTGCGTCTGCGCCCGATCGTGATGACCTCCATCGCCTTTATCGCCGGGACCATTCCGCTGATCCTCGGCCACGGCGCGGGGGCGGAAGTCCGCGGCGTCACCGGGATCACGGTATTCTCCGGGATGCTGGGCGTGACGCTCTTCGGTCTGTTCCTGACGCCGGTGTTTTACGTGACGCTGCGGAAACTGGTGACCCGCAGGAAGCCGGTCCAGGAGGATCTGCCCGCCTAGCCTGCAGCAGATAACAAAAAAACCGCCTTCACAATTTGAAGGCGGTTTTTTTTCGTCACCAGAAAATGATTAATGCGCTTTTTTAAAGCGGGCGATCATTTCCGGCACCGGGTCGCAGCCGCTGGTATCGGCGTTTTTGACCGCCTCCAGCGCGCTGGCCACGGTATGGCGAGCGAGGACGTTTAACGAAGCCTGCTCTGCTTCATCGGCAACCGATTTGAAGTACCAGCAGGCGTTGGCGCTGACCACGCAGCGGGCCGGGACGTCAGGACGCGACGCCCACAGTTTTTTATCTTCGATAACCGAAAGATAGATATCACGCAGGGTGATCTTGTCCGCCGGACGGCCAAGATGAATTGAGCCGTTGCGGCCAAGCGTGGAGACGATAATGCCGTCACGAGTTAGCGGAACCATTAGTTTACGGATAAAGCTCGGATTGGCTTCCAGACCATAGGCCAGAATCGCGCTCGTCGAACGTTCACCCATCTGCTCCGCCATTGCTACGCTGAGAACCATCTGCAAAGCTGTCGGGAAGCGGTAATCTAACATGGTATTGTCCTGGGTTGCGGTGAATCTTGTTCTTTTTGGCACCGCAGAGGTGAATAATCAATGAACAACAATATAACAAATACGGGAATTTTTTTGAAGCAATCTGCGGTTAAGTAAACGATCAACTTCCGGAAAACCAGCGCCAACATGAGGACTATAAATCGAAGTAGTCACCATCGCAGTACGCTTTCCTCGGCTTGCATCTCTTTCTTACCGCCCTGCAATTGAGGGTTTCCTAAAGAAAGAGCCCCTCTCCTTTAAACAATTTCTTATTCTGCACTTTTGGCCGTATCAGGTATTTACAGGCTATCACCCCGATGAAACTATAACCAGCCTAACTATCACTGAGGTAACAGGGGCCTTGTTATGGATAACTGGCTGGCGCTGTTTGACGGGCAGCCGCGCTATCTTCTGGAGATTAACGACAGCGCGGTGAAACCAGATGTACTGAACTTCACCGGCCGGGAAGCGCTCAGCGCACCGTTTAGCTGGGATATTGAATTCACCACCCCGCAGGCCCGTATCGCCCCGGAACATATACTGCTGAAATACGCCACCCTGCGCATGCGCAGCGGCAAAGCGGTGCACGGCATCATCACCCACCTGAAATGGCTCTCCACCACTGCCGATCAGTCTCACTATCAGGTGGTGCTGAGTGCACGTCTGACGCTACTGCAGCGTACCCGCCAGTGCCGCGTGTATCAGAACCTTTCGGTTCCGGAGGTGGTTGAGCAGGTGCTGCGCGGCCACGGGCTGGAAGGCCCCGATTTTGATTTCCGCCTGGAGCGCACCTATCCGCCGCGTGAGCTGATGACCCAGTGGCGGGAAACCGACTTGCAGTTCATTCAGCGTATTCTCTCCGAAGTGGGGATTTACTGGCGCACGGAGATGGACGACGAGCGCGGTCTGGATATGTATATTTTTGCCGACAGCCAGCTGAACTACCGGTTTGACGTGCGCCTGCCGTACTGCGAACCCTCGGGACTGTATGACGGTGCAGAGGAGTCGGTGTGGGGCGTGCGCACCCGTTATCAGGTGGTGCCGGGCAGGGTCAGCACCCGGGACTACAACTACCGGACAGCCACGATGCCGATGGATGCCTCCGTCTCCGTGCGCAGTGAGGCGACAACCGCCGGGGAGCACTACCGCTATGCAGAGCCGTACCGGGAGGCGGGGGACGACACCACTCCGGAGCCGGAAACCGAATCCGGCGCGTTTTACGCGCGTATCCATCATGAGCGCAAGCTGAACGCATGGGCCCGCGTCAGTCTTGAGAGTAACGCGCCTGCCTGACGCCGGGCCAGGTGCTGGAGCCGCAGGGGAATGTCATCCGGGCGCTACAGGAAGGCGTCATCATTACAACGGTGAACTACCATGCCGCCCGTGACACCCGCCTGCACGTTACTGTCGAAGGCATGCCCTACAGCGAACGTTACTGTTACCGTCCTGCTGAGGTTCCGCGCCCGGAAATCCACGGCACGCTGCCTGCCCGCATCGAGAGCCGGGAGAAGGACGATATTTACGCGCACCTGGATGACCAGGGCCGCTACCGGGTGAAGCTGGACTTTGACCGGGAAACGACAGAGCCGGGATTTGCGTACCTGTGGCTGCGGATGGCGAAGCCGTATGCAGGCGAAACATATGGCTGGCATACCCCACTCACTGACGGCACCGAAGTGGCGATTGCCTGCAGCAACGGCGATATCGACCTGCCGTACATCGCTTATGCCCTGCATGACTCTGAACACCCTGACCCCGTCACCCGCGACAACCACACCCGCAATGTGCTGCGCACTCCGGCGAACAACAAGCTGCGGATGGAGGACCGGCGCGGCGAAGAGCACATCAAACTCGCCACAGAGTACGGCAGAACCCAGCTGAACACCGGACATCTGGTGGACAACCAGGAGCAGCCCCGCGGTACCGGCGCCGAACTGCGCACCGATGAATATGGCGTCATCCGTGCCGGGAAAGGGCTGTGTGTCAGCGCCGACGCACAACCAAAAGCAGAAGGTGACGTGCTGGATATGCACGCCGCGCTGAAGGAAATCAACCGGCTTAACCAGCAGCTGCAACAGCTGGAGATGGCGGCGGAGCAGGCGCAGGCGCTGAAGGCGGATATCGACAGCCAGATACGGATGTTTGAGCAGCGGCTGAAGCCGCTGAATGAGGCACTCCTCTTTTCCGCTCCGGAGGGGATGGCCTTCAGCAGCGGGGAGCATCTGCAGCTGGCGGCCACGAAGAATGTCGCCATCAATGCCGGAGGCGATATCAGCGTCGGCGTCATAGGCAATATGACGGCGCTGGCCGGAGAGAAACTGGGGCTGTTCGCCCGGGCCGGCCAACTGAGCGTGAAAAACAGCGAAGGCCCGGTGGAGATGCAGGCGCAGAGCGGAAATATGCGGATGTTTGCGGAGAAAAAGCTGACCCTGACCTCGGAGAGCGATATCACGTTTGCCGGAAAGAAACGCATCACGCTGATTGGCGGCGGGAGCTATCTGCGGCTGGAGGCAGGTAAAATCGAGTACGGCACGACGGCGACGTATCTGCGCCGGGTGAAAAGGACGATGGCAGCGGGGGCAAGCACTCAGCCACTTGACTCATTGAAGCAGATGCAAATGATAACCCAATACTTCGATAGAAAACTTCATTTTTCCTCTGATATCAACTTTAGGGTTGAAACTGTTGAAGGAGCAGAATTACTTTCCGGTTCAGGTACGAGTGGTTATATCACCAAGAGTGATAGTGAATCTGAGTACTGGGTCTTTATAAGTTGAGTGATGTTTTAATGAAAAAAAATAAATATTGAAATCGATGGCAAACCCTATCTAGTCGTTACAAAAGATGGAAAGACAGAATTAGGTATAAAAGGAAATACTACTCCTGAAAAAGACGAAGAAGCCCATGAGGTCGACGTACCTAACATTTTAATAATCACAAGAAAAAATGCAGATGTTTTGTTCGTTTTGAGAGGAGGTGAAAAGGATTCTTTTAAAATTATGACGGCTCAAGAATTGTATGATAAATTTAGATATCAATGGTTTGAACCATTAGCTGACAACTACCGTGAGTTGCTTTATGTAAACGAGGCGGACTATGCTAAAGAGGCTTACAAAATATTCTCTTGGGCTGACATAGCAAAGTTTTCCTTGGTGGATAGACCATCTTATAGTTTTTACAAAAATATGGAAGGTGACTGGAAACAAAATCCAAAAGGTGGAGCAGGTTATCTTTTAGTCTTGATCTCTGGCATACCTTACTGGACCGATGCCGTAGGCCAGATTCCCTTTGCTGTCGATACCTACCGTAGTAAACAGAGCATAACTAAGACAGTACAGACCGGAATTCAATGGGGTACCGGGACGCTAACTGGGAATGTGGATTACTCTAATGAATACGATAATTATTTTGTTTTGAGAGGGGCTTTGTTTGCAAGCAAAAGCTTTACATATAAATCCAAATCTTCTGAGCAAACATATCCTGCCATCGTTGTAGAAGAGACTCATCATCCAGTAAACCCACAGGTTCTTGGTGATCCAATTAATAATAATGAGTTGATGCAATATGGTATCTGGAAAAAATAAAAACATTGTCATAAATACAGCAATAGCATTTCTAGGCTGTTTTTTTGTCCTTTTGGTACATAAATTGGGATACGAATGGTATATGGCTCATTTTAGCCCGCGAAGCAGAGGGGTTACACTAGGTTTTGTAATATTATATATGAGGTTTATTGTTATCCCTGTGGTGTTTCTCTCTGCTTTTATAAAGGTAAAGCACTCTTTGTTGGCTATTTGTGTGGTTATTATCTATATGATCTTTTCATGGTATGGTACAAATCCACTTCGAGTTATTTTGATGCTTTTCTCGTGCTCGATCGGATATGCCGTAGTGGTCATTTGCGGTGTTATGAAAAAGAAGTATTTAGAGAAGTAGATAAATATCGACGGCCAGATATAGATGCTTGATCAGCGGCTTCAGCCGCTGATCAAGGTTCTGCCCCGGAAGGGATAGCGCTGACCAGCGGTGAGCATATACCAATGACGGCTACGAAAAACGTCGCCATCAACGTTGGAGGAGATATCAGTACAGGTGTAATGGGTAATCGCGCGCTCAGGGCACGGAACGTCGTACCGACGAACGTGGCGTTATCCATGCGGGCAAGGGACTATTTGTCAGTACGGATGCGCAGGCCAAAGCACAGGGCAACGTGCTCATTAATGTGGATGACCTGTCCACACCAGCGGCGCCTAACCCTGTGGATAACCTGGAGGCAGTTGCCTGGCAGCCGCAGCCCGGGCGGGCTACCGGCTACCGTTCATTTTTTGAACAGGAAAAGCGTCCCCGCCGGGCAGCGCGCTAAGCGCGAAAATCACCACCCCGGCGCAGGGAAGCGCCCGCCCCGCTTAATAATTCCACTTCGGCCGCGCCACTGTGTTTTTCTTCAGCAGGTCACGGAACGCTTTCAGATAGGGCTCATTGCTGCGCCCGCGCTTACAGATAGCCGAGAACGGCGACTGAAAGCCAAACTCGTTGGGCAGCAGCACCCGCAGGCGGTTCTCTTTGATCCACGGCCAGGCGTAATGCTCCGGCAGATAGCCAATATATTTCCCCGAGAGGATCAGCAGCAGCTGGGCGTCGACGGTCTCGACGGTGGCGCTGCCTTTGCTGAAGCCCCGGCGGCGCAGGTCGCTGGTGTTCCAGTAGCTGCGGGTCACCAGCGGGCACTGGCTGATCTGCTCTTTATCCAGCTGACGGCTGAAGAACATCGGGTGCAGATCGCTGCAGTAGAGCCAGTGCTGTTCGCGGTACAGCGGCTCGCTGATGATGTTATGCACCTGCGAGTTGTAGCTGCCGATGGCCAGGTCGATATGGTTGTTCAGCACGCCGTTAAGTTGCTCCGCCGGGGTGCGAATAATCAGTTTGATATGCACATGGGGAAATTTGTCGCTGAAGCTGCGCAGAACCACCGGCAGCGAAAGCGCCGTTTCGGTCTCGATGGAGTCGAGCGTCGAGATGCACAGGGTGCCGCTGTGCTCCCCTTTGAGCAGCGCCGACTGCCGCTCCAGCTCATTGAGTTCGCTCAGCACGCGGATCGCCTGCTGTAAAAACTGCTGGCCTTTCTCGGTCAGGGAAAAGCCGCCGCGCCCGCGCTGGCAGAGGGTGAAGCCAAGCTGTCCCTCCAGCTGCGACATCGCATTGCTGATGGCGGAGACCGAAATGCCCAGCTCCTGCTGGGCCCGGCTATAGCTCTCCAGGCGGGCCACCGCCTCGAAAACCTGCAGCTGGCGAATATTAAGGCTGGCGTCGTGATGCATCGTATTTAGTTCACCAATAAATGAACTGAGTATTTACGTCAGACGATGTAAAGTCCAGCGCGGGTTGCGCACTATCTCTCCTGTTACGTTTCATCCGTCAGATTCAGGAGCAGACATGGATAACCTCTTTCACCAACCGCAGGGTGGCAATGAGATGCCACGCTTCGCCGGCCGCGCCACAATGATGCGCCTGCCTTTTATCGAAGATTTACAGGGACTTGACGCGGCATTTGTCGGCATTCCGCTGGATATCGGCACCTCGCAGCGCTCGGGCACGCGCTACGGACCGCGCTATATTCGCGCCGAATCGGTGATGATCCGTCCGTACAATATGGCGACCGGCGCCGCGCCGTTCGACTCGCTGTCGGTGGCTGATATCGGCGATGTGCCGATCAATACCTACAGCCTGCTCAAATCGGTGCAAATTATCGAAGATTACTACACCGGTTTGAATAGTTATCCGCTGATCCCGCTGACCCTCGGCGGGGACCACACCATTACCCTGCCGATCCTGCGGGCGCTGACCAAAAAACATGGTCCGGTGGGCCTCATCCACGTCGACGCCCATACCGACACCAATGATGAGATGTTCGGAGAGAAAATCGCCCACGGCACCACCTTCCGCCGCGCCGTTGAGGAGGGACTGCTCGACCTCAAACGGGTGGTGCAGATTGGCCAGCGCGCCCAGGGCTATGCCGCCGGCGACTTCCAGTGGGGCGTTGACCAGGGCTTTCGCCTGGTGCAGGCGGAGCAGTGCTGGCATACCTCGCTGGTGCCGCTGATGGCCGAAGTCCGCCAGCAGATGGGCGACGGGCCGGTGTATCTCAGCTTTGATATCGATAGCCTCGATCCCATCTGGGCTCCAGGAACCGGGACGCCGGAAGTTGGCGGTCTGACCTCCATTCAGGCGCTGGAGATCGTCCGCGGCTGCCGCGGCCTGAATCTGATTGGCGCCGATCTGGTCGAGGTCTCGCCCCCCTACGACGTGAGCGGTAATACCTCCCAGCTGGCGGCCAACCTGCTGTACGAGATGCTCTGCGTCCTGCCCGGCGTGAAGTACGCCTGAGGTAGCCGCCATGGAGCTGAAATGCTTTCGCACCCTCTGGGGAGTGACGACCCCCTGGCCGCAAACGCTGGATGAACTGCAGCGCGTCGGCTGCTGCGGTATCGAAGCCCGCGTGCCGTTAACGGTGGCCGAGCGGCGGCAGCTCGCCGACCGCCTGCAGGCGTCGGGGCTGGAGTATATCGCCATTCTTTTCAGCGGCGGCGGGGTGCTCCCCGCCCAGCATGAAACGCCCGAGCAGCATCTGGCGCGCCTGCAGACCCGCTTCGCCGAGGCCAGCAGCCTCAACCCGCGCTTTGTCAATCTGCTGGCGGGCAACGATCGCTGGCCGCTGGCGCAGCAGGTCGATTTTCTCGGCAAGGCGCACGAGCTGGCCGCCGGGTTTGGTTTGACCTGCAGCTTTGAAACCCATCGCGCCACCTCGCTGTACAGCCCGTGGCTCACGCTGGAGATCGTTCAGCAGCTCCCCCAGTTGCGCTTTACCGCCGACATCAGCCACTGGGTGGTGGTCAGCGAGCGGCTGCTGGATGACCCCTGCGATGACTTCAGCGCCTTTATCGACCGCGTGCATCACGTGCAGGCCCGGGTGGGCTACGACCAGGGGCCGCAGGTGCCGCACCCGGCGGCGCCGGAGTATCAGCCGGCGCTGGCCTTTGCCGAGCGCTTCTGGCAGCAGGTTTGGCATTCACAGCGCCAGCGCGGCTACCCGCAGACCACCCTGACCCCGGAGTTTGGCGCCGACGGCTATCTGCACCATCTGCCGTTCACCAATGTTCCGGTGGCCGATCTCTGGTCGCTCAACGCCTGGATGGCCGCGCGCCAGCAGGCCCACTTTCAGCAGTTTTTATCGCTCACTGAACAGGAACCGCAGCCATGACCGCCGTGAAGCACGCTTTTACTGAACTCCCGACCATCGATATCCGCGATCTGGCCGGCGACGACCTCGCCAGGCGCCAGGCGGTGGCCGACGCCATCGGCCGCGCGGCGCGCGAGGTGGGCTTTTTCTATATCACCGGCCACGGCATCGACCCGGCGCTGATCGCCGGCGTCCGCGAGGCGGCGAAGCAGATCTTCGCCCTGCCGATGGAGGAGAAGATGAACTATTACATCGGCCACTCCAAAAGCCATAAGGGTTATGTTCCGGAAGGAGAAGAGATCTACGGCGCCGGCAAGCCGGACCATAAAGAGGCCTTCGATATCGGCTTCCAGGCAGCGGATGACCATCCGCTGGTGCTCGCCGGTACGCCGCTGATCGGCGCCAACGAGTGGCCCGATCTGCCGGATTTCCGCGCGCGGGTGCTGGCCTACTACGACGCGGTTTTCGCCCTCGGCCACCGCCTGTTCGATGCTTTCGCCCTCGCGCTCGGCCTGCCGGAAGGGTATTTCAAACCGATGGTGACCTGCCCGCCGGCCAAGCTGCGGCTGATCCATTACCCATTCGACGCCAGCGTCGAAGATGTTCCCGGAATTGGTGCACACACCGACTATGAGTGCTTCACCCTGCTGCTCGCCGACCAGCCCGGCCTTGAAGTCCTCAATGAAGAAAGCGTGTGGATCGATGCACCTCCCGTCAAGAACGCCGCCGGAGAAGAGGCGTTCGTGATCAATATCGGCGACATGCTGGAAGTACTCAGCGCTGGCACATTTGTTGCTACAGCCCACCGGGTGCGCAAAGTGCCGCAGGAGCGGTACTCCTTCCCGCTGTTTTTCGCCTGCGATTACCACACGCTGATCCGCCCGCTGCCGACCTTTCTCGCCGCCGGCGAAGCCGGTGAATATCAGGAGCTGAGCATCGGGGAGCATATGTGGAGCCAGGCGCTGCAAACCTATCGCTACCTGCGCGAGAAGGTCAATCGCGGTGAACTTCAGCTACCGGAGCGCGCGCGCGGCACCAATACGTTTGGCCATTTGAAAAAACAGGCACAGCAAAAAACCCCTAACCACCCGTGAGGATCCATGATGACTAGCACCCTGAAAAAAATCTCGCGCCGTGTCGCGCTTACCCTCGCCGTCAGCGCCTGTTTTTCCCCTGTCACCCAGGCGGCGGAACTGCTGACCGAGGGCGTCTTTAAGGTGGGGATGGAGGTCACCTACCCGCCGTTTGAGTCCTATGACAGCAATAACAACATCGTCGGTCTCGACCCGGAGTTTGCCGCGCTGATCGCCCAACATCTGCAGGCCAAACCGCAGCTCATCGACACCAAGTTCACCAGCCTGATCCTCGGCATCGGCAAGAAATATGATGCGGTGATCTCCGGGATGTACGTGACGCCGGAGCGCCAGAAACAGGCCGACGCCATCCCTTACGCCCTCTCCGGCGCGTCGATCATCGCCCTGAAGGGCGGCGCGGTGCAGCCGAAAACCGAAGATGAGCTGTGCGGTGTGAAGGTCGGTCTGCAGGCAGGCACCACCTGGGTGACCAGCCTGAAAAAACACTCCGATGAGTGGTGCCTGAAAAACGGCAAACCGGCCATCACCATTCAGGAGTTCCCAACGGCGCCGGAAGCCTCGCAGGCGCTGCTGTCGAAGAACATCGGCGCCCAGCTTGAGATTGCCCCGGCGGCGCAGATCATCGTCGACAAGAGCCGCGGCCGCCTGGGGATAAGCTCTACGCGCCTGGTCTACCCGCTGCCGCTGGGGATCTACGTCGCCAAAGGCAACACCGCGCTGGCGGAGGCGATCAAGGCTACCCTGGCCACGCTGAAAGCCAACGGCCAATATGCCGCGCTGATCAAAAAATACAACTTAGAAAGCATCGATTAAGACAATAAGCACTGCGCAACAGGAGTCGGTATGGCGTTCGATTGGGGATACTTTTTTTCATTGTTTAGCATTGGAGCATTCTGGCAGGCGTGCGTGACCGTGATCGTGGTCAGCACCTTGTCCTGGGGGATCGGCCTGGTGGTCGGTTTTCTGTTAGCCTGCGCGAAGCTCTCCGCGCCGCGCTGGATCAAGATCCCCGTCGAACTCTATATCTGGTTTTTTCGCAGCGTGCCGCTGATGGTGCTGCTGGTGTTTGTCTACAACCTGCCGCAGCTGTTTCCGGTGACCCAGCCGCTGCTCGGGGTGCCGTTTATCGCCGGGCTGGTGTCGATGACCGTCACCGAAGCGGCCTATATGGCGGAGATCCACCGCGGCGGACTGCTGTCGGTGGCCAAGGGGCAAAGCGAGGCGGGCCATGCGCTGAGCTTCAGCTTTATCGGCATCCAGCGGCTGATTGTGATCCCTCAGGCGTTTCGCATCTCGCTGCCGACGCTTATCAATGAATACATCACCATCATTAAGCTGAGCTCGATTTTGTCGGTGGTCTCCTTACCCGAGCTGCTGCTCACCGGCCAGCGCTTATATGCGCAGAATTTTCTCGTGATGGAGACCCTGCTGGCAGTGGCGGTGTACTACGTGATGGTGGTTACCGTCTTCACCTGGCTGTTCCGGGCGCTGGAAAATCGTCTCGATATTCAGCGTAAGCGTCCGCAAACCCTCAGCGAGGCGGAATGCCAGGCGCTGCGCCAGAGCCTGCCGGCGCTGACGGAGGAGATCAAAACGCCAGCCGTCAACGGCGCGCCGCCGGCGCTCGATCTGCGGGGCATCCGCAAATCCTGGGGTCAGCATGAGGTGCTGAAAGGCATCGATCTGCAGGTGGAGAACGGGGAGGTGATCAGCATCATCGGCCCGTCCGGCTCCGGCAAAACCACCCTGATCCGCACCATCAACGCCCTCGAAAGCCTTGATGGCGGGGAGATCATTCTCTACGGCGAAGACTATCTGAAAGGCGGCGCCATCGTCGACAAACGCCAGATGCGCGCCGGGGTGCGGCGCATCGGCATGGTCTTCCAGAGCTTCAACCTGTTCCCCCACCGCACGGTGCTCGACAACGTGATGCTGGCCCCGCGCTATCACCAGCTGCTGGACCAGCCGGTCGCCCGAGAACAGGCCCTGATACTGCTCGACCGCGTCGGCCTGCTGGCCCATGCCCACAAATACCCTTGGCAGCTCTCCGGCGGCCAGCAGCAGCGCGTGGCGATCGCCCGGGCGCTGGCGCTGAAACCGGACATCATGCTGTTTGACGAGCCAACCTCGGCGCTGGATCCGGAGCTGGTGGGCGAAGTGCTGAAGGTCATTCAGTCGCTGGCCCGCGAAGGCATGACCATGCTGATTGTCACTCACGAGATGGACTTCGCCCTGTCGATTTCCGACCGCGTAGTGCTGATGGAGAACGGCGTGGTGCAGGCCGATATCGCCCCGCAGGTGATCCGCAGCCCGCTGGAGGCCCCTTCTCTGCAACGAATTCGTGAATTTATGGGAGTACGCTAAATGACAACTGAGCAACACCTGCGCCAGCAGCTGGCCGCCGCCTACCGGCTGGCGGCGCTGTTCGGCTGGGAGGATACCCTCTACACCCACTTCTCCGTGCGCCTACCCGGCGACGGCGAGCCGCGTTTTTTAATTAACCCCTTCGGCATGATGTTTGACGAAGTCACCGCCAGCAACCTGATCGTGGTGGATATGCAGGGTAAGGTCGTAGAGGGCGACGCACCGGCTAACTCGGCGGGCTTTACCATCCACAGCGCGGTGCATATGGCCCGGGAAGACGCCCACTGCGTGATCCACACCCATACGCTGCCGGGAATGGCGGTGGCCGCCTGCGAGGACGGCCTGCTGCAGCTTAACCAGATCAGCACCGAGTTTTACCAGCGCGTCGGCTACCATCCCTATGAAGGGGTGGCCTTTGACCTTGACGAACGAGAGCGCATCCAGCGCTCGCTGGGGAATAATATCGCCATGATCCTGCAGAGCCACGGCCTGCTGTCGGTGGGCCGCACCGTGGCCGACGCGTTTTATATCATGTACTACCTGAACCCCGCCTGCGAGATCCAGATGGCCGCCGCCCAGCTGGCGGCCCTCAGCCCGATCCACACCATCGCCCCGCCCCTCAGCCAGCACGCCTGCGAGCAGCTGATGGGGGTGGAGCATGAACGTCAACAGGTCTGGCAGGCGTGGCTGCGCCGACTTGACCGTCTCGATACCTCTTACAAAGACTAACGCCTATGTCTGATATCACTATCGTTGTGGATTGTAACGACGCGGATTTCGCCCGCGATATTTGCGCCGCCCTGCAGCAGTTTCCCGACGTCACCGCGCTTCTGCCCCATCACCAGGCGGCGCGCGACGCCCAGTACGCCAGCTGCTGGTTCCCGGACCCACAGCTGCTGAGCCGCTCGCCGGGGCTGAAGCTGATCCAGGCCGCGTCCGCCGGGGTCGATCATCTGCCGCCCGCGCTGTTCGCCAGCGAGATCCCACTGTGCCGGGTGATCGATGAGGATTTTCGCCACGGCATGTTCGAATATGCCCTGTGGAGCGTCCTGTGGTTTCAGCGCCATTTCGACCGGGCGCTGGCCCACCAGCGAAGCCAAACCTGGAAGCTCTATCCCCAGCGCGCCGCCGCCGACTTCCATATCGGCATTATGGGTCTGGGCGAAATTGGCGGCTATATCGCTGACCAGCTGGCCCGCCTCGGCTATCGGGTCTCCGGCTGGTCGCGCAGTGAAAAGCACCTGGCTGGCGTCACCTGCTATCGCGGCGAGGAGGCGCTCGATAACTTCCTTGGGTCGCTTGACGGGCTGATTAACCTCCTGCCGCTCACCGCGCAGACTCGCGGTATCCTCGCCGCACCGCTGTTCAACCGGCTACCCGCCGGGGCGGTGTTGATCAACTGCGGCCGCGGGGAGCATATGGTCAATGAGGATGTGCTGGCGGCGCTGGAGAGCGGCCAGCTTGCCGGGGCGGTGCTCGACGTCTTCCCGCAGGAGCCTTTGCCGGCGGACGATCCGCTGTGGCGCCATCCGCAGGTGGTGATCACCCCGCATATGGCCTCTGCGGCCCCTGCCGAGGTGATCGCCCGCCAGCTGCTGGAAAACATTCAGCGCCAGCGCCGCGGGCTGCCGCTGAAAAACCTGGTCAATAAGCACGCCGGTTACTGATTGCGTCCGGAGGCGCCCAGGCGTATCCGTCCGGAGGGCGCACCTGCAAGGTAGAGGCGCTGTCTGAGCGCCCTTACCGCCTTCCCCGGTGCTAAACAGCGCAAAATGTTAAAAAACAGCGGCAAAGTCGCACAAAGTGAACAGGAACATGCATTCTCAAAACTTATGATATTTGTTTTAAGTATAAGTTGTGGTGTTAATGTCTCTGTTACGAAGCTTGCTTTTCTTTCTCGGCGCAGCGGCCGCGGCCGCCCTCGCGGTACTCTGTCTGTGGGTGGATATTCGGGTATTTGGTAACGACATCCCGGAGGTGTCGCTCACCGAAGTGGTGCAGGAGAGCATACTGGCCGTTATCGTGCTGGTTCATCTTCTGCTGGCGCGGAAATATGCCCACTTACGCTATAGCAATATCCTTATCGGCGGCTTCTTTCTCGCCATGCTGATCCGCGAACTGGATGGCCTGTTTGATTTACTCGCCCACGGCAGCTGGGTGTGGTTTGCGCTGCTGGCCACCGCAGGGGCGCTGCTGTTGCCGCTGCGCCATTGTCGTCAGACCCTGTCGCAGCTGACGGATTATACCCGTACCCCGTATTACGGCATGATGATCAGCGGTCTGCTGGCGATTCTGGTCTTCTCGCGGCTGTTTGGCATGCACGGCCTGTGGTATGCCGTGCTGGATGAGAACTACGCCCGGGTGGTGAAAAATACGGTGGAGGAAGGCAGCGAGTCGTTTGGCTATATGCTGTGCC
This sequence comes from Klebsiella sp. 10982, assembly GCF_048589245.1. Classification (NCBI taxonomy): domain Bacteria; kingdom Pseudomonadati; phylum Pseudomonadota; class Gammaproteobacteria; order Enterobacterales; family Enterobacteriaceae; genus Klebsiella; species Klebsiella sp. 10982. Next base: position 54,532 of record NZ_JBMAXV010000013.1, on the reverse strand, counting down.
TGACCGCCACCCTCGGCTACGCCTGCTACTTCCGCGACCTGGCGCGACAGGCGCTGTCGCCGCAGCGCTAACCGTAGACAATAGCCACCGCCGGACATATCTGCCGGCGGTGGCGCGCCGCCGCGGTTAACCGCGAATTTTCCACTTCCGTTTGAGAACCTCTTTGTCCTGGCTATCCAGCCACTGGTTCACTTTCTCCAGCAGCGCCGGGTTATCTTTACTCATCATATACACCTTGTTGCTGGCGGTACCGGCGAACGGTGTTTCGTTGGCAACGCAGAACACGCCGGGCTCTTTGCTCTGGTAATAGTCGCCCTCAATCAGATCGGTCACCATCATATCGGCCGTTTTCTGCCGCAGCGCCTGCAGGTTATCGACATTGTTCTGCACGCGAATAATTTGCGCCTGCTTGATGTGTTCATCGACAAAACTCTGGTTTGTGCCGCCAGGGTTGACGATCACTTTCACGTCCGGACGGTCAATTTTTTCCAGCGAACCGAGCCGCGGGGCGGCCTGGCAGTTGGCTAAGGCGATTTTTCCGTTCGCCACCACCGGATGGCTGAGGGCGAAGGCTTGCGCCCGCGCCGGTGTCTCGGTAACCCCACCCATCGCAATATCAAACTTGTCCGCCTGCAGATCGGCGGCGAGCACGGGCCAGCTGGTGTAGACGAAGCTCACCTTGAGGCCGAGCGTGCGCCCGAGATCGCGGGCCATGTCCACGTCATAGCCCTGCAGTTCGCCGGCGGCATTGCGAAACGCCAGCGGCGCGTAATCGCCCGGCACGCCCACCTTCAGTTCACCGCTGTGCTCGATAGATTGCATATCGCGCGCCTGGGCGCCGCAGGTCATAATCGCCAGCGTCAGCGCCAGCCCCACCGTCAGTCTCATTTCGCCATCCTTAAAGTTATCGTTTTGCATGCCAGAGTGACCGGCCGCATCAGTCACAGTATCCGCAGCGCGAGCCAGGGCATTCATCCTATTTTTAAACACCGGGACATACAACCCGACGTGGGGCAAAACGTTAATTAATCCTCTTTCTCGCTGTGAGCTTGCTGGTTGTTTTGACTTTCAGTAAAATGCCCCGCAGCGCATTCATATTTTATTCCTGGCTATACGTTTAATATATTATTTATTGTCGTTTATTTCACCTTCCTCTTATGCGTTAATAGTTGAATATTAAATTATAACCTTCTGATTAATAAGTAAAAACACCTCATGCAACAACTTCCGTTAGGATTTTTCTAATGATCGCGCTTATCATCTTATTTACTCCCCTCTTCTCCAGCAGTAATACTTGGTTACAGAAGCAGTGTATAAGGAAATACATTATGATTATTATCATTTCCGCCAATAAATTTTTTATTAACGGCGTCCGGTCTCTGGTTAACATGACCATGAGTGCTCAACGTCGGTATAGTCAAACATTGTTTCTGGATAATATTTCTGACGTGAATGATAAAAGTCTAACCATAGCCAGAACCATTATCGTGGACTATAGCCACCCGGACATTCAACAATTAGCCGCACTGCTCTATCGTAAAAAAAAGATCATTCATGGCGATATCGTTTTTGTCGTTAAAAGTGAGATTCTTGCCGATCCAGTCGAAAACATTATCATAAACTCTATTTCGACGATCGTGCTTGATTATATAGATGTTACCCAACGGCTGCAGAAATACTTACAGAATGCGTCTGATCATCGCTGTATTAAAGTGTTCAGAAAATCAATTAGCTCGCTGGACAGTTGTGTCAATATTAAACTTACGAAACAGGAGGACTCTCTTCTCCCCTATATCATCTCAGGTTTAAATAATAAGAAAATTGCTCAGGCCACCGACCTTAGCAATATGATGATCAGTCACTATCGGAGAAACATCTACCAGAAACTCAATGTCCGCAATATTGCAGGCCTGTATCATTTCCTGCACTCCCTGGAGGGGGGATAAGTTCGCTTTATGGCTATCACAACAACAGAGCTAACGGCTTATGCAGCGTCAATGAGTATGCCTGGCTATTAGCTTCCCTGGGTCACAACAGAAGGAATTGGCTATGAAAATGAAATCACTTTGCCTGGCAATGGCACTCGTCGGCTTGACCTCACACTATGCCGCCGCGGCGGACGGTACGCTGAATTTTATCGGTAAAATTGTCAACTCAAGTTGCAAACTGGAAGGTGCCGATAAGAACGGTGTCATTGAAGTTACGATGGGCTCTGTTCCGCTGTCTAAATTAAAAAATGGTACCAATGGCACCGGGCCAGAAGTTGGGGTCAATATTAGCGTCAGCGATTGTGAAAAGGGCACGTACTATATTGTGCTCGACGGACCTTCAGCCACCGAGGCGCCTATCACTAACGTACTGGCTCTCGATACGGATCCGAATTCGGCTAAAAAAGTCGGCATTAAGCTAACCGACCGCAATAATACCCCGGTCACACTCGATAAACCTTTCGATCCCACCGTCGACCCGAGTATTACGATCGATGCCGATGGCGGCTCTGGTACCTTCTACCTGAAAGCCTATTACTACACCTGGGATACAGACGAAGTCGACGCTGGCGCCGGCAATGCGACCGCCCGGTTTACCATTATGCAGGAATAACACCTGGCCAGGGACGGCACGACGCGGATAAGGGGTAAGATATGAAAACGCTGCTGGCAGTGATCATAGGCGCTTTGGCTTTTCAGACCCAGGCGGCCATTACCATCGATGCCTCACGGGTTATTTATTCGGGCAAAGATAAATCGGCCAGTCTGAAAATTAACAACCGAAGCAGCAAAAACTATATCGTCCAGACCTGGCTTGATACGGGTCCGGAGACCCCCAGCAGCGGCTTACCCATTGTGGCAACGCCGCCCCTGGTCAAATTACGCCCCGAGCAATCGGCACAACTGCGCTTTATTTACTCAGGAACCGGTCTTCCTGCCGACAGGGAAAGTCTGTTTTGGGTGAATATTCAGGAGGTCCCTCCTGCGCCTGAAGAAAATAATATCCTGCAGTTCGCGATTCGCACCCGATTAAAACTATTTTATCGCCCGCAAGGGATTGCCACATCGCTGCCCAAAGCCGTTGAAAATCTGCAGTGGCAGCAAAGCGCTAACACGTTATCTTTTACTAACAACAGTCCACTGCATATTACGGTTATTAATGCCGAGGCGATCGACAACAAAGGCAAAATCTATCCTCTGAAAAACTTTATGTTGCTGCCGTACAGTCATCACGCTGTCAATATCGCCAGCATGCAGCGCTTGCATAAAATGAAATATATTAATGATTACGGCGCCGTTGTTGATATTCCAATAAAAAAATAAACGTCGCACCTCTTTAGGGAGATAGAGTGATGGACGATAGTAAATTACGCTATTTTGCCAGCGCATGGTTAATCTCCATCACGTTACCGGCAGACAGTGCGGAACGCTATAATGCCCAGTTTGTGAACGGCATCGACCCGCTGGCTTTTAATCAGTTTGTCGCCAGCGATGGCGACGTCATGCCGGGCACCTATGACGTTAATATTTACATTAACGATCTGCTGGTGGACAGTCGCCCCGTTCGCTTCTCAGAGGATAGCGCACATGGCGGGTTGGCCCCCTGCCTGAGCGCGGCGGAATATATCCGCTATGGCGTCAAGATTGACGATGACCACCAGCCCTGTTTCGCGCTGTCGCAGACGATCGGCCAGGCAGAGCAACAGCTGGATATCGCTAATCATCAGCTGATCATTCATATCCCTCAGCAATATATCGAGCACTATCCTCGCGACTATGTTTCCCCCATGCGCTTTGATGAAGGTATTAACGCTGCTTTCGTCAACTACAGCTATTCTACCGATGCCAATAATGGCGATGGGGGCAGCCACCAGTATCAATATCTTTCGCTAAACAGCGGGATCAATATTGCATCGTGGCGATTTCGCAATAATGCCTACTGGAATAAGTTCAGCGGGCAGGCGGATAAGTGGCAAAGCATCGCCAGTTGGGCGGAAACGAACATCATTCCCTGGCGCAGCCGGCTTGTCGTCGGCCAGACCAGTACCGACAACAGCGTCTTCGATAGCGTCCAGTTTCGCGGCGTACAGCTTGGCACCGATGTCGAAATGCGCCCCAGCAGCCAGACCGGCTTCGCGCCGGTCATTCGCGGTGTGGCCAACAGCAACGCCCGGGTGGAAGTTCGGCAGAACAACTATCTGATTTACAGCGAGAACGTCCCAGCCGGTCCCTTTGAGCTAAATGATATCAGCGCCGTTAACCGCAGCGGTGATTTCTACGTGACCGTCATTGAAGCCGACGGTAGCCAGACGACCTTTACTGTCGCCTACACCACCCTGCCACAGCTGGTGCGGGCAGGCCAATGGAATTATCAGCTGTCGGCGGGTAAGTATCATGACGGTGCTGACGGCTATGCCCCCGCCCTGATGCAAAGCTCGCTCTCTTATGGTCTGAATAATACCTTCACACTATACGGTGGCGCCCTTGCCGCGGAGAACTATCGCGCCGGCGCCTTTGGCGTCGGTAGCAATCTGGGGGAGATTGGCGCCCTCTCAGCCGACTATACGCTGGCGGGAACGACGCTGGCGAGTGGCCAGCGCAAGCAGGGAGGGAGCGTGCGTTTTCTGTATGCTAAATCCTTTTTATCAAGCAAGACCGACTTTCAAATCGCGGGCTACCGTTACTCAACCGCAGGTTATTATAGCCTCAGCGATGCGGTTAACGAGCGTCGACGCTGGCACAATGGCCTGTACGAAAATGATTACTGGCCCTCTGACGAAGACGAAAGCTGGCAGGCAAGCGCTCCCCAACACTATTACACGTCCTGGTTTTATAATAAAAAGCATCGCTTTGATATTTCTGCCCGGCAAACTCTCGGTAAGAACAGCGCTTTCTTCCTTAACTTCAGCCAGCAAAATTACTGGAATAGCTCAGGAAGCGATATCTCTCTGCAGGCGGGCTTTAACAGCACTATCCATAACGTGAACTATGGTCTGTACTATCAGAATACGCGTAGCCACTTCACGCATGATGACAATAGCATCACACTGCGCGTTTCCATCCCTTTTACTCTGCAAGAAGATCGCCGGATCAATACCGCATTTACCCTCGCCCACAGTAAATCGTCTGGCACGTCCGGGCAGGCTGGGGTAAACGGCACTCTGCTCGATGATGGTCGCCTGAGCTGGGCCGTCACCAGCGCCTATGATGACACCAGCCATAGCACCAACAGCGCCAGCCTGGGTTATCTCGGCCAGTACGGTAACCTGTATACCGGCTACGCCTACAGCAAAAGCCATCGTCAGGCGAGTCTGAATCTGAGCGGCGGCGTGGTGGCACACCGCGGCGGCGTTACCCTCTCGCAACCGCTGGGCTCAACCTTTGCGCTGGTGGAAGCCAAAGACGCTCAGGGGGTAGGGATAGAGAATCAGACCGGCGTGCGCATCGATCCATTCGGCTACGCGGTCGTACCACAAAGCGTTCCCTATCGGGTCAATTCTGTCGCGCTCAACCCTCAGGACTTCGATGCCTTTCTTGATGTCCCTAACGCAGTGGCGGATACCGTGCCTACCCGCGGGGCAATTACCCGGGTGCGCTTTGATACGTTCCGGGGATATAGCGTGCTGATCCACACCACCCTCGCCGACGGCAGCTATCCACCATTGGGCGCCGAGCTCTATCGCGCCAGTGGGATCAGCAATGGTCTGGTCGGCCCGGGAGGAGATGTCTATGTCAGCGGCGTCGATTCAGGCGAAAAACTGCAGATAAAATGGGGCGAAACGCACCAGCAAAGCTGCGAAATCACCCTGCCCGAACTGCGCCAGGAGCCTCAGCAGGCGACGGCCTGGCGTGAATTATCCTTAATCTGCACAGTAACCCCCTCGAGGTAATTATGCGCCGACTTAGCGATACGTTATTTCTGACATGGCTTTCCGTTCTGTTCACGCTGAGCGCCTTCCCGGCGCAGGCGCTGACCTGCAAGACCACCTCGTCCACGATCAGCGAAGTCGTGAATATCGAGAGCATCATTAAAGTCTCCAGCAGCGAGCTTATTGCCAATAAAAAGATATGGGTCTCCAGTCCTATTACCGCCACCTTCAGTTGCGAAGATACCGATAATTTTCCGAACGGTGAAAGCGCCTATTTCTGGCTGGATCCGGAAAATAAAGCCAGCAGCTTGCCCAACTTTATCCAGGTAGGCATTACTTACAACGGCATCGACTATCTGCTACAAAATAAAAAATCGGTGGAGATTGGCCCGGCGACGCTGTGTGATAAAAGCGGGAACACCTGTAAGTCCCCGGCCATTGGGCAGACATTCAGCCTGGTTTACCAGGTCTATATCATCTCGACGGGCCGCAGCGTGACCGGGGATGGTAAAATAGACGATAACCTAAAATTGTCGCTTTTTCAGGTAGATGGCCAAGGCGGTCTACGTAACGGCACCGCTGGCGCCAACTATAATCTTTTCATTACCGGCCTGAACCGTATCAGAACAATGGCCTGCGTCCCCACGGTATCTATTTCGCCAAGCGAAATTAACTTTGGCGATATTCCTGCCGGTAACGCCCGACCGGGCTACTATGAAAAAACACGCCCCTTTACCGTCACCTATGGTCTGGTCAAGCAGGGTAACGGCAGTGATTGCGGGACCGAACCTATGCTTGCTACGTTTAGCACCACCAATACGATACAGGAGAGCGCGATTATTTTGCCGCAGCCGGACAGCGGCTTCGGCATTGTCATCTCGCCAAACGCCAGTATGCTTCCACGTATTGAGATGAATGCTCCGATTCACTTTACGCTGGCAACGGGCGCGACCCTTGCGAGTACCTATACGGCGGGGCTGCTCTGGTTGTCGAGAACGCCGAAGCTGGGGCCTTTTTCCGCGACCGCCAAAATCACCGTGACCTTTGAATAACGCCGCACCGGGCTAGTTATACTCCAGAGCGAAGGTCACCATGCTGTTGGCCGTGCCCGCCGCCACCGTGGCGTCAGTCTGCACATACTGGGCGTTAAAATTGATCGCTTCGGCGGTACCGGCGTTGGCGCCGGTCACCCTTTTCAGGATCGGCAAGTTGCTGGCCTCATTGATCTTGACGCTGGTGCCATCAGAGACCGCCGCGCCGGCGTTATTGCCGTAGGTCAGCTTCACACCGACGCCGCTGGCGCTGTTGCTGGCCTGGCTCAGCGCCAGGGTATCGCTCTCCACCGTGACGCCGAAAAAACCGATGCGCACATCGGTCGGCGACGGACAGAACACCGGGATCGAAAAGCGCTTCGCCTGGCCGCCGGTGGTCCCTTTGCCATGAAATTCCGCCCGGTTAACCGCGCCCAGACTGACGTGGATCGTCGATGTCGCCACCTGACAGCTGCCGCTGCTGCCGATGTCTACGTTCAGGGCGGCCATATCAATACTCACCGGCGTGCTGGCAACGTAGCTGGCGCTTCCGCTGGCCTGCTGCTCAATGGTCATCTCACCCACCTGCGGCAGCGACGGCGAGTTGGTATGTGTCCCGTCCGCCAGCTGTACCGTGCCGGTTTTATAGAAGGTGACCGCGATCCTGACCGTCGTTTGCTGCTGCGTCATCAGCGCCGGGAGCATCGCGCTGTCGCAGACCACCACCGTCTCGCCGCCGACGGCGTGGCTGCCATCGATGGCGCGCATCGGGCCCCCCGCGCACTGGAAACTGAGCGCGTAGCCGATGCCGTCGATGGCGCTGGGATAGACGTGCTGCCCGTTAATCACCACCGGCGAGCCGCCGGTTTTCAGCTGTTTATAAACGATACGTTTGGCGCTCGCCGTCGGCAGCTGCAGATCGCAGGAAAAGGGGATCCCGCTGCCGTTATCGGCCATCGCGCTGGTCATCTGGGTATTAACCGGTAGCGTGGGCAAATATTTGATATTAGGGATATTGACCGTGGTCTGGCCGATATTCGCCCGGCAGGTTTCAGCCCGCACGCCAGGGAGATAGCCGCCCAGCGCCAGCAGAAAAAGAAAAGGAAGAAGACGAAAAACAGATTTCATAGCTGCCTCAGCGTGTCTGGCACAGCCCGGAGACGGTTTTCACCGTATTCAGACTCTGTTGTGGGTTATCCGGAAGTTGAAAATGCAGCGTGCAGCTCTGCGACTGGTTGTTTACGACCCAGCTCACCGCCAGGGTTCCCTTCTGCGGCACACCGCTGAGATACACCTGGCCGCCATCGGCTACCATGCCGCCTGGCGCATTGCCGCTCTCCTCCTCTTCGACCAGCCGCGCGCTGGCGCCAAACGGCAACGGCCCCTGGGCATTGCGCAGGGTAAACAGCACCCGGTTGCCAATGTGGGTTCGGTAGTTGGCCATCACTACCGCGCCACCGCCGGGGATCACGGTCTGCCCTTCCTGGTCGACGTCGGTGTCATCGGCCATCGACTCTGTGTCGAGGGTGATCACGTTTTTCCGGTAGGCGGTCAGGGACGGCACCACGGCATAGCCGCGCCAGTCGGTGCGGACATTGTTGCCATTTTGCACCGCCACACCGGCGGCGCCTGGCGCCCGGACGATGGCAAAGCTTTCGCCCACCGTCTGGCCAAAGGTAATACCGTGCGGATGGGCGACCACCGAGCCGGCGCCTCCCCAGGTCAGCTGGTTGCTGGCGGCATCATGACGATAGCCAAGCTGGGCGTTGCCGAAGCCGCCGTGGTAGTCCAGCGCGACGCTGCTGTTGCTGCCTCGCCCCTGGTTGCCGTAGCCCTGCTGAACTGAATAGAACAGATTTGTCCGCGTCGGCATCGCGCCATACAGCGAGACCTGTTGCGAGGTATAACCATTGCTGTCCGAGGTGGTGTTGTAACTCACCGTGCTGTCGGACAGCGGGCCGCCCAGCGGAATGTTGATATTAAATGACCAGGAACGGTCATTTTTTTCCTGATCGCTGGAGCGGGTGTAGTAATAGCCCGCGCCCCAGGAGATCCCCTTCCAGGCGCTGTAGAACCCGAGGTGTACCGTCTCATCCTGGCCCTGCCGGTGCCAGTACTCTTGCGACCAGGCGGAGATCGCCAGACTGCCGAGGCCGCCAAGGCTTTGCGTCACCGACAGCTCTTCCCGGCGACGCCGGTTGTCCACCTGCCCCTGTTCGCTTTCCAGCGCGCTGGCTTCGGCAAAATCGTAGTAGCCGCTGGAGGAGTAGCGATAGCTGGCGAGGCTGAATGAGGTGCCCGAGCTGACAAAATCTTTCTGATACTGGGCGCGCAGCGAATGACCCGCGTAGCGCTTGCCCGACGGCGTGCGGGTGACGGCCTGGGTCACATCCCCTCCCAGCGATCCGAACTCGCCAAAGCCGCGGCCCATACCGAGCGCCCACGACTGATAGTCCTGGGCCAGCTGCGTGCCGCCGTAGAGGGTAAATCCCGCCGACAGGCCGTAGAACAGGGTCCCCTGCAGGAATTCCGGGGAGCGTACCGAATCCGATCCGGCATGGTAGCGCCCGGCGCTGAGGCTAAATTTGCCGCGCCCTTCACGCAGCATGAACGGTACCGCGGAAAAAGGCTGGGTAAAGGTGCGCACCGCGCCATTGCTCTCGGTCACCTTCACCTCCAGATCGCCGCTCTGCGAGGTGGGATAGAGATCGCTGATGGCAAACGCCCCCGGCGACACGAAGGTCTCATAGATCACATACCCGTGCTGAGAGACGGTCACTTTGGCATTGCTGTGCGCCACGCCGCGGATGGTGGGGGCAAAACCGCGCTGGCTGTCCGGGAGCATCTCATCGTCAGACATCAGCTGGACGCCGCGAAAGGGGATGCTGTCAAAGACATCGCCGGTGGTATAGGTATCGCCGATCCGCAGCAGACTCTTCAGCGAGCGGACGTCGCGCTGCAGCCAGGTACTCTGTGAATCCCAGTGCCGACGCTGCTGGTCGTACTGCATCGAGGAGACGTTGCGCAGACGCCAGGCACCCAGGTTCATGCCGCTGCGTAAATTGAGATAGTTTGAGCGGCTGCTCTCCCCATCATCGGCACTCTTGATCTGCGCGCCAGAAAAATAGTAATCAACAAACGCGGCGGGCACGCCATCGTCCCAGCGCGAGGGATCGACATAGCCGCGACTTTGCACGTTCATCGCCGCCTGGGGAATACTCAGCGTCAGGCGCTGGTTAGCAAAGGTGAACCGGCTGCTGGCGTCGGGAATAAACTTCTCGATCCGGGTGAAGGTCTCTCCTTCATGCAGCGTTTGAAAGGCGGGAAAGGCGCTGACGTTGACCCCATAATCCGCCAGTTGAGCGGGCGTTAGCACCGGCTGCAGCTTCCCGCCATCGTCAACAAACGTAATATCGGCCTGACCCAGCTCCTGATCGTTAACCACCACGGTGACAGAGTAAGTGCCCGGCTGCTGCCCGCCGGGTTTGGCGAAATAGTGCAGGTCGGAGGTTTGCTGCTGCGGGTCGGCAAATTCCAGCGCCGCCGGGTCAAAATAGTCGTCGGCCAGCGCCCGGTTCGGCGGACTGAGACAAAACATCATCGTCGGCACCGTCGCCAGCGCCAGCGCCCGTCCTGCGGTCAATGGCATTGCGGCATACTCCCGCACCTTCGCTGTTGTTGTTCTTTTCATGCTGGCGCCGTCCGGTCATGTCATCACAAAAGGGAATTACTGCTGGGCGAAGTCGCTGACGCCGCCGTAGCCGTTAATCGCCCGCCATTTGACGGCGCCGTGCCCGCTCACCGGCCACGTTTTCTGGCCGAAAGGGGCCACCATGCCAGGCTCGTCGATGCTCTGCCCACCCACCGCGACGGAGTAAAATGAGACAAAATAAGGGGTGGGGTTTGCCACCGTCAGATGACCGCCGGACTGGGTAAACTTCAGCTGCTGCCAGGCTTTTGCCGGGTCGCCCGCCAGGCCGTTGGGCCGATAGAAGATTTTGAATTTCGACTTAATATTGACCTGCAGCTTGTTCACCTCACCCTGGGGCGTTGGGGCGATACTTTTGACGTTCAGCCAGTAGACCGATTCACGGTCGCTGGGCAGTGAGGCGCCAATAAAGTTAATGCGCAGAACGTTATTTTGCTCCGGATCGAGACGGAACAAGGGCGGCGTGACAATAAAGGGCACCTTGGCCTTATCGTTTTCCGCGTAATTTTCCACCCACGACTGCACCAGATAGGGCGTATGGGTATCGGCATTGGTGACTGAAATAGCGGCTTCACGCTTCCCTTCCTGATAAATCACACGGGTTCCACCCATGACAATACCGGCCTGCGCTGCCGTGGAGCACAGCAGAAAAGCCGCAACGGCAATTATTTTCTTCATCATTAATAACCATCAGGTAAAGGTTGAACAGACAATAAAATAAAGCTGTGAATAACAGAGCCAGTCACCATTGAGATAATTAGCAGGAACAACAATATCGTCACGAATATATATCGCGACGGCTTCGCCATTAATTTTTCAACAGACTGCTAGGGATCTAGACGCAATGGACTGGCTCTGAATAACGCGCAATATGCTTAGTTATAAATCATATTGAAATTAGCCGTACCGTTGGCGTCACCTGCCGTCACGGTCGCCCCGGTAGAGACATAATCGGCGTAAAACTCGAGGTCGGCAGAACCGGTGCTGCCGCTGGAACCCGGAGTGACCGCTTGTTTGGCGGTCGTTTTACCGAGGCTAACCGCCGTCGTCTGATCTTGCTCATACAGCTTAATCGCTACGCCGCTGGCGCCGCCGCTGTTGATGGCCAACAGGGAGGTATTCGTCTGTTCGCGCGTACCATCAAACAGCACAGCGACCGTCTTCACGCTGGCCGGGCAATCTTTGACTTTGATATGAAAGGGAGTTTTGGTGGTTTCGGAGCCTGTGCTGGTAAAATAGGTGCTGGCCCATTTGCCCAAATCCACCGTCTGGCCGGTTGAACCGCTGTCGACGTTGCAGGAGCTGTCGGTGATTGATCCATTGAAGATAACCTGCCCCCCGGCGCCTTGCGCACTGGTTCCTGAGTTTGGATTAATCGTGTTTGCCGCAGTCGCCTGGAAGGTTACGCCCGAAACCAGCGCGCCCATGAGAATTGCCATAATACGAAGTTGGGTTTTCATTATTTATCTCATCGTTAACGAATATATCGCACAGTCATCGGAATAGCGCATGGCTATCGCGAAGCTGCTCATCAGTTCCTCCCTGTAAATGTTCATTGCGTTCCTTCCGCAGGATATTAGGCACACGCCCTCTCACTCTGTTTTATTCGATCAAAAGGTGAATATCAGTAAAAAACAGAAGCTAAAAAAGTTATTTCGGTGTGCAAAATAAATATATTACCGGACCCTAAAAAAGGCAATACAGCAAAATGTTAAAGACACGTTAAGAACTACCACCTGCCTGATAATTATTTTTGAAATAGCTTTTCAATGTTAATTTACATATCTATACAAACCGAATTTAAACACGCACGACCAACAACGAATCACATTAATTAACAAATTTAAAGAAAATAGCGAATAAAGGCGTCTTGTTTTATCGTGCTTCCGAACGGTGGTACAAGAAAATTAGGAATTTTCCTGGTATTAATATTCATCATTTCTACATAAATGAAGCAAAAGCGCCCATCGGCCAGGGGGTAATTTCTTGTTGTGGAAGCTTTTTAATTTTCAAGTGAAAGCTGTTACATCAGAGATGTAAATGTATCGACGCCCTCAGCTGAAAAAACCAACATTATGGCAGGGTTATTTTACGGTTAAAAAAAATCCGCAACCCGAATGGATTGCGGACAGAGGATGGAACAGAAGCGCGGGATTGGATTTAGAACAGGCCCAGCGGCGCGGTGCCGTAGCTCACCAGCAGGTTTTTGGTTTGCTGGTAAGCATCCAGCGCCATTTTATGTGTTTCCCGGCCAACGCCAGACTGTTTATAGCCGCCGAACGCGGCATGAGCCGGGTAAACATGATAGCAGTTGGTCCATACGCGACCGGCTTTGATACCGCGGCCCATGCGATAGGCGAGGTTGGTATCCCGCGTCCATACCCCGGCGCCGAGGCCAAACTGGGTCTCATTGGCGATGGCCAGCGCTTCCGCCTCGTCCTTAAAGGTGGTCACCCCGATCACCGGCCCAAAGATCTCCTCCTGGAAGGAGCGCATATCGTTGCGACCTTTAATCAGCGTGGGCTGAATATAAAAGCCGTTATCCAGCGCCGGCGCGATAACGGCCCGTTCGCCACCGGTCAGAATTTGCCCGCCCTCTTCCCGGGCAATCTGAATGTAGGAGAGGATCTTATCGAACTGCTGGCGGGAAGCCTGGGCGCCGATCATGGTGTCGGTATCGAGCGGGTCACCGCGGCGGATCTGCGCCACCTTCTCCATGACCCGCGCCATAAACGGCTCATAGATGGATTCATGGATCAACGCCCGCGACGGGCAGGTACAGACTTCCCCCTGGTTAAAGAAGCCGAGCACCAGTCCCTCCACCGCCTTCTCAATAAACTCCTCTTCTCCGTCCATCACGTCGGCAAAGTAGATGTTGGGCGATTTTCCTCCCAGCTCGACAGTGCACGGGATAATATTCTCCGCCGCGCAGGCGAGAATATGCCGCCCGACCGGCGTGGAGCCGGTGAACGCCAGCTTGGCGATACGTTTGCTGGTGGCCAGCGCCTCGCCCGCCTCTTTGCCGAATCCCTGTACCACGTTAAGCACCCCGGCCGGGAACAGATCGCCGATCAGCTCCAGCAGCAGGGTAATGCTCAGCGGCGTCTGCTCAGCCGGCTTGAGCACCACGCAGTTACCCGCCGCCAGGGCCGGGGCCAGCTTCCACGCGGCCATCAGCAGCGGGAAGTTCCACGGGATAATCTGTCCGACCACCCCCAGCGGTTCATGGAAATGGTAGGCCACCGTGGTTTCATCTATTTCTGCGGTGCTGCCCTCCTGGGCGCGCAGGCAGCCGGCGAAGTAGCGAAAATGGTCCACCGCCAGCGGCAGATCGGCATTCAGGGTTTCGCGGATCGGTTTCCCGTTGTCCCAACTCTCCGCCACCGCCAGATATTCCAGATGTTGTTCAATACGATCGGCGACCTGCAGCAGCAGCCTGGAGCGCTGCTGCACTGAAGTTTTGCCCCAGGCCGGCGCTGCACGGTGGGCGGCATCGAGGGCGAAGTCGATGTCTCTGGCATCCGACCGGGGAAACTGCGCAATGTTGCTGCCGTCAACCGGGGAGGTATTCATAAAGAATTCACCGCTCAGCGGCTCGATAAATTTACCGTCAATGAAGTTGCCGTAAGCGGATTTGAATGAAACCAGAGCGCCGGGCTGGCCAGGGTGTGCATAACGCATCGCAAATCTCCTTCTGTAGGGTTGAGACGCAGCGGCATATTGATTTTTTAAACTTGCCGCCGAACGCTTCTCACTTTGCAGGGGTTATGCCAGTTTTTTGACTCCTTGTAATAATATTAATTATCAAACGGTTATAAATAATCTTTTGTCAGACTATCGAACGCTGTCGCGCAGTTTTCCACTTATGTGTTGCAAATCGCAACACCAATTAAACCAAATGGCTACAATATCGCAACACAGCAACATCGACCCTGAGGTGCCCTGTGCCAGCTAATCCCGTTCTTCTTGCCCCAGAGGTACGTACTAACCCCTTGCTGAGCGACTCGTGGTCTCGCTGCCGGCGCTATGGTCTGGATCCCGCTACCGAGGATTTTCCCCGTCTCGGCGCCGGCGAGCTGGCAGACCGGCTCGCCAGCCACCGCAGCCTGCAGCAGCTGGCGCAGCCGGTGGTGGAGGCGCTGTCGCGTCAGGTGGCGGACCTGCAGTCGGTGGTGATCCTCTCCGATCCCGGCGGCCTGGTGCTACACACCGTCGGCGATACCCAGGCGTTGCAGAAGGCCCAGCGCGTGGCGCTGGCCCCTGGCAATCTGTGGAGCGAAAGCGGGCGCGGGACCAACGCCATTGGCACCGCGCTGGTCATTGACGACGGCTGCGAGATCGATGGACGCCAGCACTTTCTCACCCGCAATCAGAATCTGTACTGCGCGGCAATGCCGCTCCAGCGACCGGACGGAAGTATTGCCGGGGTGCTGGATATCTCCGGCCCGGCGGATTTTCCCCACCATCACACCTTCGGCTGGGTGAAAGCGGCGGCAAAGCAGATTGAATATCTGTGGGTGAAACAGAGCCTGCATCCTGAGCAGTGGCTGATGAGCCTGCACCGGCAGGTGGACAAGCTCGACAGCGTCGAGGAGCTGCTGCTGGTCTTTTCCGACAACGTCCTCACCGCCGGCAACCGGCTGGCGATGCGCGAGTTCGGCCTGAGCGCGGCGCAGTTTGGCCAGCTCACCTTTGCGTCGCTTTTTCCGACGCTGGCGCAAACGGCGGTCAGCGTCCCGCTGCCGCTAACCATGCCGCAGGGCCGCTATCACTATCGTCTGCGGGAGCCCACCCGCCGCCGGGTGGCGGTAAGCGCCCCGCCGGCCATGCAGCTCCCCTTTACCAGCCCGCGCGAAGGCGAAAAGCTGCTGCGGCTGCTCAACGCCGGCATTGCGCTATGCATTGAGGGGGAAACCGGCAGCGGCAAAGAGTATGTCAGCCGCACGCTGCATCAGCACAGCCGCTGGCGCAGCGGTAAATTCGTTGCCATTAACTGCGCCGCCATCCCGGAATCGCTGATCGAATCCGAGCTCTTCGGCTACCAGCCGGGGGCATTTACCGGCGCCAGCAAAAACGGCTATATCGGTAAAATTCGCGAGGCCGAGGGCGGGGTGCTGTTTCTGGATGAGATCGGCGATATGCCGCTGGCGCTGCAGACCCGCCTCCTGCGGGTACTGCAGGAGAAAGAGGTCGCTCCGCTGGGCGCCAGCCGCAGCGTGCCGGTGAACTTCGCGGTGATCTGCGCCACCCACCGCAGTTTGCCCCAGCGGGTCAGCGCCGGCGAATTCCGCGAAGATTTGCTGTGGCGCCTGCGGGAGTATGCCCTGGCGCTGCCTCCGCTACGCGAGTGGCCAGCGCTGGAAACCTTTATCGCCACGCTGTGGCGTGACCTGGGCGGCGCTTCGCGCCGGGTGACGCTTTCAAACGCGCTGCTGACTCACCTCAGCCAGTTGCCGTGGCCGGGAAACGTGCGCCAGCTGCAGAGCGTCCTGAAGGTGATGCTGGCCCTCGCCGATGAGGGCGACACATTAACGCCCGATGCCCTGCCGGAAGCGTATCGCACCGCGCCTGCGCCGCTGCCGCGCGGGGGATTGCAGGCCCATGACGAGCAGTTGATTGTCGATACCCTGGCCAGCGTCAACGGCAACGTCAGCCGGGCGGCACAGATGCTGGGCATCGCCCGCAGCACGCTGTACCGCCGCGCCGCCCGGGCCGGACGGCCCCGTCGCTGAGGCTACGGCGTAAAGCGCGCCGGCAGCCAGGAGAACATGCGCCGGCTGACGGCCTCGCACAGCAGCACCAGACGTGAGCCGGCCACCTGCCAGATCCGTTTTGCCACGATGACCCCACCGACGGCGACCAGGGCCGCCCCCACCATATCGAGCGGAAAATGTACCCCAAGATAGATGCGCGACCAGGCCACCGGCAGCGCGGCCAGCAGCATCAGCAGGCCAGGCACCCGCAGGCGCAGCGACAGCAGCGCAAACGCGGCGCTGAACATCACCGTCCCGTGATCGCTGGGGAAGCTGTTATCCGCCGGATGGCTTATCCAGGTATGGCCGAGGGGGATCATAAACGGCCGCGGATGGAACCAGAGCGTTCCGCACACCATCCCCAGCCCGAGGGAAATCACCACGGCCAGGGTCATAAACAGCGCCTGGCGATGCCCCTCACGGCCACCGAGGAACCACAGGCCGAGCGCGATCGCCGGCATCATAAACACGATGCCAGTGGCGCAAAAACGGGCCAGCGACAGTAAGCCTTCCGCGGCGCCAGGCTGCGCATTCAGGGCGAGAAAAACAGATTGATTCAGGGTTTCCAGGGCGTTCATAGCGAGAGCTCTCAGTCGTCATCTTTCTGTCATTATCGCCCGGACGCCTTAAGACACCCTTAACCGCGGGAGGGTAAATTGGCCGCAAGAGGCAGCCCTTCCCGCAGGGCGTCGATCGCCGCCCGCGTTTTTTGCGGCAGCCACGGCCCCTCCGGCCACACCGCGTGGATGGCGAAACGCACCTGAGCGCTGGGCGCCAACACCTGCTGCAACGTTCCGTCGGCAAGCGCCTGCGCCACCAGCCAGTCCGGCAGCCAGGCGATGCCCATTCCCTGCTGCACCGCCGCCGCGATGGCGGCAAAATCATCCTGTATCAGCCACGTCTGCGGACTGAAGCGCACTTCGCCCTGCTGCGGGTCATACAGTTGCCATTTTTGCAGCTGGCCGTTGTGCAGATAGCCGAGAGTACGGTGCTCGCTCAGCCCGGCAATGGTCTGCGGCGCCGGCTGCTGGCGCAGGTATTCCGCCGCCGCACACAGCACCATGCCATGCTCCCCCAGCGCCCGCGCCCGTAGCGACCCGGTATCGGCCAGGCTCCCGATACGCACCGCGAGATCAAACCCCTCTTCCAGCAGATTAACCTGCCGGTCGCTATAGTGGAGCTCGAGCTTCAGTAACGGATAGCGCTGACTGAGGAGGAACAGCAGCGGTGCAACGCAGCGCTGGCCAAACAGCACCGGCAACGACACCCGCAGCCGCCCCTGCACCTCACCTTTGCCGCGCTGCAGCGCCTCTTCAGCCTCGCGGATCCGCCCCAGCGCCTCCCGGCACTGGTGGTAAAATTGTTCTCCCTCTTCCGTCAGCAGTTGCCTGCGGGTGGTGCGCTGGAATAACGCCACGCCGAGGCGCGCCTCCAGCCGGGCAATGGTTTTTCCCACTGCCGAACGCGTCACATGGAGGATCGCCGCCGCGCTGGCAAAGTTGCCGCTCTCGACCACGGTGACAAATACCGGGATCGCATTCAGATCGTCGCGCACAGATTGGTTCCTTAGGGGATACAATAGTGGAAAATAATGTCACTCCTGAGACCAAAAAGACAGTGGTAGTCTCTGCCTCCATCCTTCATTTGAGGCACTCATCATGGCGAACGTACTGGTATTAAAATCCAGCATTAACGGCGAAGTATCCCTGACCAATCAGCTGATTAACGAATTTCTCGCGGCGCGTCAGGCGGCGGGACACCGCGATCGGCTCACCGAACACGATCTCAGCGCCATGACGCTGCCAACGCTGGATCGCTCCCTGTTCGCCGCCCTGCGCGGAGCGGCGGATCCGCAGCCGGCCATCCGCGAGGCGGTCGCGCTCTCCGACCAGCTTATCGCCGAGTTAAAGGCCAGCGACCTGCTGGTGATCGGTGCCCCGATGTATAACCTCAACGTCCCGACCGATCTGAAAAAATGGTTCGACCTCGTGGCGCGGGCGCGGGAAACCTTTCGCTACACCGACAGCTGGCCGCAGGGGCTGGTCGAGGGCGTTCGGGCGGTGGTCGTCAGCAGCCGCGGCGGGATTCATCTCGGAGAAACCACCGACGCCATCACCCCCTATCTGCGCGCGGTACTGGGGCTGATGGGGATCCATGAGGTGGAATTTATCTATGCCGAAGGGCTGGACAATCGTCCGCAGGGTCGCGACGCCGGGATCGCCCGCGCCCGGGCGCAGATTGCCCAGCTCGCCGTTCCGGCCTGAGTCGTGGAGAGAATGTGCTGGCGCTAGCGGCCTTTTTATTTTAGAGTTATCTAAATTTAGAAAAAGCTAAAATATATGACCACACCTGAAGACCTGCAGGCCCGCGCCGGAGAAGCCGCCGCGCTGATGAAAGCGATGAGCAATCCTCACCGATTGCTGATCCTGTGCATGCTCTGCGACGCGCCGCGAGCCAGCGCTGGTGAGCTGGCGCGGGCTACCGGCCTGAGCCCCTCCGCCACCTCGCAGCATCTCGCGCGAATGCGTGACGAGGGGCTGATCGACAGCGAGCGCGACGCCCAGCGTATCCACTATTTCATCACCCACCCTGCGGTACAGCAGGTGATCAACACGCTGAAAACGCTCTATTGCCCGTGAGGATCCTATGACTATCGCCACCGTAACCCCTGCCGAAGCCCGGGCGCTGATTGCCCAGGGCGCCAGACTGATTGATATCCGTGATGCGGATGAATACGCGCGCGAACATATCCCCGATGCCGAGCTGGTGCCGCTCGCCGCCCTGACCAGCGGTACGTCCCTCAATGCCCGGGCCGGAGAGACGGTCATCTTTCACTGCCAGGCGGGTTCCCGGACGCAGAATAATGCGATTCGCCTGGCCGCGGCCGCCGCGCCGGCGCAGGCCTGCCTGCTGGCGGGAGGAATTCAGGCATGGAAAGCCGCAGGGCTCCCGGTAGCAGAAGATAAATCCCAGCCGCTGCCGCTGATGCGCCAGGTACAAATTGCCGCTGGCGCCCTGATTTTACTCGGTGTGCTGCTGGGCTATACCGTGAGCAGCGGCTTCTTCCTGCTCAGCGGCGCGGTCGGTGCCGGGCTCACCTTCGCCGGGGTGACCGGCTTTTGCGGTATGGCGCGCTTGCTGGCAGTCATGCCCTGGAACCGGCGCCAGGGGCGTTAAAACGCGCTCCAGATAAGCCAGGCAATACCGCCGAACAGCAGCCATTTGACGATGTAATAGACGGTTTTATTCCATTTTTTCAGCCGTTTGCCGACAATGCGGATCTGATAGATATAGCGAAACGCCCGGTTAATCCCGCCGGTACGATCGCCGGTATCATTGGGCGCCGAGGCGGCGCTCATCAGATGACGTCCCAGCCAGTAGTTCACCTTCTGCGCCCAGCGGTAGCGCATCGGCCGTTCAATATCGCAGAACAGAATCAGGCGATTCTCACCACTGGTATTTTCCGCATAGTGGATATAGGTCTCATCAAACAGGACCCCTTCCCCATCGCGCCAGCTGTAGCGCTGACCGTCCACCTCGATAAAACAGCGGTCATCGTTCGGCGTCGCCAGGCCAAGATGGAAGCGCAGCGAGCCGGCGTAGGGATCGCGGTGGCGCGGCAGACGACTGCCGTCCGGCAGGGTGGCAAACATGGCTGCTTTTATCGACGGAATGTCCCGCAACAGCGCGGTGGTGTGTGGGCAAAGCTGGCTGGCGGAAGGATGGGCATCCTCATACCATTTCAGATAAAAGCGCTTCCAGCCGGTTTTAAAAAATGAGTTAAATCCGGCATCGTTATATTTATCGGCCGCTTTGATCTGCTCCAGTTGCTGGAGATGGATCCCTTCGTCGCGAATAACCTGCCAGTTCTGCTGCAATATCGCCAGCTCGGGAAACATCTCCGGACGCAGATATGGCGTATTCGGCACGCGGGAAAATAAATACATAAATCCATTCAGCGGTGCGGTAAATGTGGAATGGTCGGAGAGTTGCCGCCAGAAACGATAGCGCACGCGTCCGCGGTAATGCACATACAGCACAGCAATAACAATGATCAACAGAATGATATACTTCATGGTGTCTTTCCTGACCTGTTAGTGGTAACCCTACCCTCGCCGTCCCCCTTGTCAGCAGCGGTATGGCGTCAGCGAAACATTAACAACATTAATACATATACCTCCAAATTGTTTTAACAAAAAACAACACACCGGTGTTCAGTGCCCGGGCGTTGAGCTATGGTTTAGGTTCATCCAGGATGTTAATCGTGAGGAGTGAATGATGTTTGCTGTCGGCGATCTGGTACAACCGCGCGCGGGTGGGCCAAAACTGAAAGTGGTGGAAGTGAATGGGGAGCAGCTGGTAGTGGTCCAGGCCGCACAGGAGCAGGGAGAACGCTATACGCTGAAGTCAGACGAGGTGACGCCCTATCAGGAAGAGGGAGACTTCGGCGTCTGCTGAAGCCCTCCTCACTTAAGGCTATCAGGCCAGTCCGGCGGGGGGACTCCCCCGCCGGACTGGCGCTGGCCCGTAAGCGTTAAATTAAAAAGCTCTCCAGCGATTTACCCTGGGCGACCGCCTGGGCAATCGGCTTCGGCATTCTTCCCTGGCCGGTCCAGGTTTTCTCAGCACCAGTATGATCGATATAACGATATTTCGCCGGACGCGGTTGGCGCTTTTTACCGCCCGTCTTCGGTGGCTGAATATCCGCCACCAGCTCGTCAGGAGAAATACCGTCGGCGCGCATTAGTTCAAGCCAGGTATTTACTTTTTCCTGATATTCAGCCTGCTGCTGCGCTGCCAGCTGCTGTTGCGTCCGTTTTTCTTCAGTGACGATCCTGAGTTTTTCCAGCATCTCTTCAAGCACGTCAATGGAGAATTCACGGGACAGGGAACGCAGTGAACGGATATTATTCAGTTTGTGTAACATTAAAGACATAAAATTAAAAAATCCCAGATAAAAAATTAAAAGATACGACGCGGCAAGTGTAATAGAAACGCTTATTTATTTCCAGCCTTCGGTTATCCAGAAAAATATATTACCGGGGTAATGTCCTTTATCTATCGGGACTATATTGGGACATTGCTTTGCTTTTTCATAAATCTGGCAAAAAGCGATAATGAATAGATAAAACCGGATCCCGGACGCGCAATAAAATATAACCCGCCGAGGATATTACCTTTGCGGTCAGCAGGTTACCAGCTCATCGTCGGTGGTCTAGCCGATCCCCCCCTCCCGACACACTGAATAGTTAATCAGTCATTCGGAATAAAACAACACGCACCAGTTCAGAGTTTTTCACCATAAAAATGCGTGCGATGGCATAAAAAATTCTAAATATGACCTCAGTCACACGCTAACGTGATTTTGCGCCGCAGCGGGCAGGCAGGCGCCGAGTCGTCGGCCAGCCCCTTGAGAGAAAACAAATATAACTATTTGAAAAACAATTAATTTAACAAAGAAGGGAATAAAAGTAGCGTAACGAACAAAAAACGAACTACTGCAGAGTATTTTATCGACAAAAAGGCGATAAATAAAAATTTATAGCTAGTTGCCACTTTTAATGCAGAGATATACTCTACGCACATCAAAACAGGCAGCCCAAAAACGCTATACCAACGCGCATTTTTCGGCGTTATTGACTTCATTTTCGAGGAGCACTCCGATGTTCTCTGCGCACTCCCGCTTGCGGCACGCGGTTGCAGACACCTTTGCGATGGTGGTTTACTGCACCGTCGTCAACATGATGATCGAAATTTTTCTCTCTGGTATGACGTTTGAGCAGTCTTTATCGTCGCGCCTGGTGGCGATCCCGGTCAACATTATTATTGCCGTACCCTACGGGATGTATCGCGATTTTGCCATGCGTCAGGCCCGGCGTATCAGCCCGGCTGGCTGGATGAAAAATATGGCCGACGTGCTGGCCTACGTCACCTTTCAGTCACCGGTGTATGTGGCTATTTTGTGGGGCGTGGGGGCAGACAGCCACCAGATTGTCGCTGCGGTGAGCTCAAACCTGGCGGTTTCGATGATGATGGGCGCCGCTTACGGCTACTTCCTCGACTATTGCCGCCGCCTGTTCCGCGTGGCTCCCTACCAGCAGGCGAAAGCCTGACCGACGCATTATCAGCGACTGGCGCTGCCAGTCGCTTTTTCCTCTCAGTCCGCTCCGCCTGACTCATCCCTTGCCTAATTAATTCGTCGACATGGCCGGCTGGGCTTCGCCAAATAGTCCATTCAGAAAACGCTCAAGCGCCATACGTGAGCTAAACCCATGCGGAATACCATAATGCTGCTGCGCGTCTCCGGCTAAATACAGCGGAAATTGTTCATAATGGTCGCAAGTTTTGATATCGGAGGCCGGTTCGGCCAACATATTGCTACGCTCTTTTAACGCCGGATGAATAACTAACGCTGTTCGCCCCATGCGCGCTTCGCGGTTCACATAAACATAATTATCGCCGCGGCGATAGCCGTACGCTTTTTGCGTCACAACATCCATGGTGAAGCCGGCTTTTTCAAGAACACGCGCCACCTCATCGGGTCTTAAATACATACTGATTCCTCGTTATCTTTTACCGCACATTGACCTTACCTTATTCGTTAAGCGCAGTGCTTTCGGAAAATTCCAGAAACCACAGCAGTAAGCATAATTCAAAATCTTGTCCTACACTTACTCACTCGATGGAATTAAGGGAGATAACGATGGCTAACCATGTGAACCGCAACAATTTTGACGAGAACGCCGAAGATATTCATAACGATGTCAGCCAATTAGCGGATACGCTGGAAGAGGTCCTGAAATCGTGGGGCAGTGATGCGAAAGAGGAAGCGGAAGCGGCGCGTGTCAAAGCACAGTCGCTGTTAAAAGAGACCCGCGCCCGCCTTAACGGCCACAACCGGGTGCAGCAGGCGGCGCTGGATGCGCGCCAGGCAGCATGCGATGCGCTGGGTTGTGCCGACACCTATGTACGCAATAAACCGTGGCACAGCGTGGGTGCCGCCGCCGCCGTCGGGGTATTTATTGGCGTATTGCTCAATTTACGTCGATAATAGCTACAGCGTCAGCTTCTGCTGTTCTACGAGCGAGCGGGAGCCCGCCAGTTTCACGGATAGAAATGAAGATAACAAATACGCGTCAGCCCCTGCGCGCCTCTGGCCGCAGGGGTTTTTTATGCGCCATCGCCCCGGATCGCCTCCCTCAGCCGCCGGGCCAGCGCATCGGCCATCGCCGCCGAGCGAATATTAGTAAAACTCATCAGTAATCCCCCTTCGCCAGCCTGGCGTATCCGCCAGTCGCTCAGCGCCTGCACCGCCAGCCCGGCCGCTGTCGCCCGTCGCGCCAGCAGGCGATCGTCGCCGCTGACCGGCATGACCAGCTGAATACCTCCCTGCTGCGGCGTGACCTGAAAGCCCTGCGCCTGCAGAGCCGACTCCAGCCACTGTCGGCGCTGGCTGTAGCTGGCGCGCATTTTCTTCAGATGACGCCAGAAATGGCCCTGCTGGATAAAATCCGCCAGCGTCTGCTGCCACAGGGTGGGAACAGTGCAGGGCTGACGCTCCGCCGTCTGGTGAAAACGCGCCACCAGCGGGGTCGGCACCACCAGCCAGGCGGTGCGCAGCGCCGGAAACAGCGATTTACTAAAGGTGCCCGCGTAGATAACCCGCTGCGGCGCATCGAGACTTTTCAATGGCGGCAGCGGTTTGCCGCGATAGCGAAACTCACTATCGTAATCGTCCTCAATAATCCACGCGTCGCGCTCCGCAGCCCACGCCAGCAGCTGGCGACGTCGGGGCAGCGACAGCGCGACCCCCAGCGGGCTCTGGTGGGCCGGGGTGAGCAGGGCAAACCGCGCTTGAGGGTGATGGCGCAAGCCCCAGCCAACATCCATTCCTTCGTCGTCCACCGGGATGGCATCCACCACCAGCTGCCTGGCCTCAACGACCGGGCGGATAAAGGGATACCCCGGATCCTCCATCCACATATGCTCCCCCGGCTGCGCCAGCGTCCGCAGGATAAGATCCATGGCGGTAGCATAGTTGCCGGTAATCAGCACCTGCTCTGGCTGGCAGTCAATACTGCGCGACAGGCGCAGATAGTCCACGATCGCCTGGCGCAGAAGCGGGTCGCCGCCGGGATCGCCGGGAGCAAGGTCGAAGCGCGACTGCGTGCGCAGTCGGCGCCCCATCACTCGCGCCCACAGCCCGCGCGGAAAGAGATCCAGCGCCGGCAGCCCCATCTGAAACGGCAGCGGCTCCGCCGATGCGGCAGGTTGCGCTGGCGTTACCGGCGCCAGCTGGCGCGGACTGAGCCGCTCGCTGACAAAAGTTCCTGCCTGCCCGCGCCGCTCAAGCCAGCCCTGGGCGACCAGTTCGCCCCAGGCGTTTTCGATAGTCGCCCGGGAGACACCCTGCTCCTGAGCAAACACCCGGCTGGCGGGGAGACGGCTGCCCGGGGCCAGTTCGCCCCGTTCAATGGCGGATTTTAGCTGGCGGGCAATACGCTGATAAAGCGGGAGGTCATGAGCTTCCATTATGGTCTGCTTTTTTCATCACAATATGGCTATCTTTTGCAGTCCATTATAGTGCTATTTTGGCTGCCGTCTTAGAGAGGAGAACACCATGAGCCAATTACGTCAGCCATTCAGTGAACTGAGCCCGGAAGTTTATAAAGGGCTGGTACAGGCCAGCATCGCGCTGGAGAAAAGCGAGCTGGGCAGCGCCCTGGTGGAGCTGGTTTATTTACGCGTCTCGCAGATCAACGGCTGCGCCTTCTGCCTTGAGAAGCACAGCCAGGCGCTGCGCAAGGGCGGTATGGCGCAAAGCAAGCTGGATGCCCTGGCGGGCTGGCGGGTAAGCGCTCACTTCACACCGGCCGAACGCGCAGCGCTGGCGTGGGCCGAGTCGGTCACCGACATTGCCGTCAGCCATGCGGAAGATGACGTCTACCTGCCGCTGCAGGAGCATTTTACCCCACGTCAGATAAGCGACCTGACCTTAGCCATCAGCCTGATGAACGCGTTTAACCGCCTCGCCGTCGCTATGCGCCTGTAGTTCCGCACAGCCTCCCCCCTCCTCCGCCGAACTATCCCGGCGGGGGAACTCCTTGCTAAAAACGCTATATATTGAGTGGTTGAAGTTTTAAATAACTACATCTAGTATTTCCTTATCGAATGACCCACAACGTTCGACGCTGCGTTTAGCGCTGTGCTGTTATCTTAAATGGAAATACGAATCATGCGCATTATTATTTACACTCGAAATGACTGCGTGCAATGCCATGCCACCCGGCGAGCCATGGAGAGCCGGGGACTGCCTTTTGAAATGGTAAACATCGACCAGCAGCCGAACACCATCGACACCCTGCGCGAACAGGGATTTCGCCAGCTGCCGGTGGTGATCGCCGGCGATCTGCGCTGGAGCGGCTTCCGCCCGGACATGATCAATCGCCTGCGCCCCTCCGCCACGGCGGCCAGCGCATGAGCCTCATCGTCTACTTCTCCAGCCGTTCGGAGAATACCCATCGCTTTGTGCAGCGCCTGGGGCTGCCGGCGGTGCGCATCCCGCTGAGCGAGCGCGAACATCTGCAGGTAGACGAACCCTATATTCTCATCGTTCCCAGCTATGGCGGCGGCGGCACGGCCGGCGCGGTACCGCGTCAGGCGATCCGCTTTTTAAACGACGTGCATAACCGCCAGCTGATCCGCGGGGTGATTGCCGCTGGCAATCGCAACTTTGGCGACGCCTGGGGGCGTGCCGGGGAGGTCATCGCGCAAAAATGCGCCGTGCCCTATCTCTACCGCTTCGAGCTGATGGGAACCCCCGACGATATCGACAACGTGCGTAAAGGAGTCAGCGAATTTTGGCAACGACAACCGCAGAACGTATAACCGCCGCGGCGGATTTTCACGCCCTCAACGCGATGCTGAATTTGTACGACAGCGAGGGTCGCATCCCGTTTGAGAAAGATCGCCAGGCGGTGGAGGCCTTTATGACCGCCCAGGTCCGGCCCAACACCCTCACCTTTGCCAGCCAGGAGGATAAACTCACCTGGCTCGTCCGCGAGGGCTATTACGATCCGCAGGTGCTGGCCGGCTATGACCGCGCGTTTGTGCTGGCATTGTTCGCCCATGCCCGGCGCGCCGCGTTTCGCTTTCAGACCTTCCTCGGCGCCTGGAAGTTCTATACCAGCTACGCGCTGAAGACCTTTGACGGCAAGCACTACCTCGAGGATTTTGCCGATCGCTGCGTAATGGTGGCGCTGACGCTGGCCCAGAGGGATGAGCAGCAGGCGCGGCAGCTAATGGAAGAGATGCTCAGCGGCCGCTTCCAGCCCGCGACCCCCACCTTCCTCAACGCCGGCAAGCAGCAGCGCGGGGAGCTGATCTCCTGCTTCCTGTTGCGCATTGAAGATAATATGGAGTCCATCGGCCGGGCGGTTAACTCGGCGCTGCAGCTGTCGAAGCGCGGCGGCGGGGTGGCTTTTTTACTCTCCAACCTGCGCGAGGCCGGAGCGCCGATCAAGCGCATCGAAAACCAGTCCTCCGGGGTGGTGCCAGTGATGAAGATGCTGGAGGACGCCTTCTCCTATGCCAATCAGCTTGGCGCCCGCCAGGGGGCGGGAGCGGTCTGGCTGCATGTTCACCATCCCGATATTTTGCGCTTTCTCGATACCCGGCGTGAGAATGCCGATGAGAAAATCCGCATCAAAACCTTGTCGCTGGGGGTGGTGATCCCTGATATCACCTTCCAGCTGGCGAAAGAAGACGCGCAGATGGCCCTGTTCTCACCGTATGACGTCGAACGGCTGTACGGCAAACCCTTCGCCGACTGCGCCATCGGCGATCTTTATCCGCAGCTGGTGGCTGATGAACGAGTGCGCAAGCGCTGGATCCGCGCCCGCGATCTGTTCCAGCGCCTGGCGGAGATCCAGTTCGAGTCCGGCTATCCGTACATCATGTTTGAAGACACCGTTAACCGCGCCAGTCCGGTGGCCGGGCGGATCACCATGAGCAATCTGTGTTCGGAGATCCTGCAGGTCAGTACGCCGTCCACCTATGATGAGAACCTCAGTTACGCCCATATCGGGGAGGATATCTCCTGCAACCTCGGCTCGCTGAATATCGCCCATACTATGGACTCGCCGGACTTTGCCCGTACTATCGCCACCGCGGTGCGCGCCCTCACCGCGGTGTCTGATATGAGCCACATTCAGTCGGTCCCCTCGGTGGCGGCCGGCAATGCGGCCTCCCACGCTATCGGCCTGGGGCAGATGAATCTTCACGGCTACCTGGCGCGGGAAGGGATTGCCTACGGCAGCCCGGAGGGGCTGGACTTTACCAATATCTATTTCTACACCGTAACCTGGCATGCCCTGCACACCTCGATGCTGCTGGCCCGCGAGCGCGGCCAGCGCTTCGCCGGCTTCGAACAGTCACGCTACGCCAGCGGGGCGTACTTCGACAAATATCTGCAGGAGGAGTGGCAGCCGAAAACCGAGCGGGTGCGCGCGCTGTTCGCTCGCGCCGGCATTCCCCTGCCCGATCGGGAAAGCTGGCGCCAGCTGCGCGACGATGTCATGCGCTATGGCATCTATAACCGCTATCTGCAGGCGGTGCCGCCCACCGGGTCGATCTCGTACATCAACCATGCCACCTCCAGCATTCATCCGATCGTCTCGAAGATTGAGATCCGCAAAGAGGGGAAGACCGGGCGGGTGTACTACCCCGCGCCGTTTATGAATAACGACAATCTGGCCCTTTATCAGGATGCGTACGAGATAGGGCCCCAGAAGATCATTGACACCTACGCCGAGGCGACGCGCCACGTCGATCAGGGGCTGTCGTTGACGCTGTTCTTCCCGGATACCGCCACCACCCGCGATATCAACAAGGCGCAAATCTACGCCTGGAAGAAAGGCATTAAGACCCTCTACTACATCCGTCTGCGCCAGCTGGCGCTGGAAGGCACTGAAATTGAAGGCTGCGTGTCCTGCGCACTGTAAGGAGAACAGGATGACCCATTTAACGCGCATCAGCGCTATCAACTGGAACCGCATTAATGACGACAAAGATCTTGAGGTCTGGAATCGTCTCACCAGCAACTTCTGGCTACCGGAGAAAGTGCCGCTGTCAAACGACATTCCCGCCTGGCAAACCCTCAGCGCAGCGGAGCAGCAGTTGACCATTCGCGTCTTCACCGGGCTGACGCTGCTCGACACCATTCAGAACACCGTCGGCGCGCCGGCGCTGATGACGGACGCCCTGACCCCGCATGAGGAGGCGGTACTGTCGAATATCAGCTTTATGGAAGCGGTTCATGCCCGCTCTTACAGCTCCATTTTTTCCACGCTGTGCCACAGCAAAGAAGTGGATGCCGCCTTTGCCTGGAGTGAAAGCTGCGATCCCCTGCAGCGCAAGGCGCAACTGATGCTGGGCTACTATCAGGCCGATGAGCCGCTGAAGAAAAAAATCGCCAGCGTGTTCCTCGAATCCTTTCTCTTCTACTCCGGCTTCTGGCTGCCCATGCACTTTTCCAGCCGGGGAAAACTGACCAATACCGCGGATCTGATCCGCCTGATCATTCGCGATGAAGCGGTACATGGCTATTACATCGGCTACAAGTATCAGAAAGGACTGGAGATCGTCAGTCCCGGCAAGCGCGAAGAATTGAAAAATTTCGCCCTCGATCTGCTGATGGATCTTTACGACAACGAGCTGGCCTACAGCCGGGAACTGTACGGCGAGAGCGGCTGGTTCGACGACGTCAGCGCTTTCCTGTGCTACAACGCCAATAAAGCGCTGATGAACCTCGGCTATGAGGCGCTGTTCCCGGCGGAGATGGCAACGGTTAACCCGGCGATCCTCGCGGCGCTGTCACCTAACGCCGATGAAAACCACGACTTTTTCTCCGGCTCCGGCTCCTCCTACGTGATAGGTAAAACGGAAGAAACCGCCGACGACGACTGGGACTTTTAACCGTACTTTCACCAGGAATATCACGGACGGATTCCTGGTGTTCTATTTCTCAGAATAACGGTTTCTCTACCAAATATTCTCTCCATCGCTTAACCGTCATCACTGCGTCATATTTAGCAGAAAACCATGCCATTCCAGGCGAATTATCCAAAGATAATCAAAAAATATCACCTGCAATAAATTGCCTCTCAGCCCTTATATCACGGGGGCTGAACCGTAAATCCCGTCTTCTCATTTTGCCGAGAGTTTGCCATTGAGGGTTGTCACAGAATCTGAGTATGTTAGGGTGTAAAAAGATCATAATCACCATCGGGTACCATATCGCAATAAACAAATAACAGGAACTTCTCTATTGCATGGCAATTAAATTAGAAATTAAAAATCTTTATAAGATATTTGGCGAGCACCCCCACCGGGCTTTCAAATATATTGAGAAAGGACTCAACAAAGCGCAAATACTGGAAAAAACGGGGCTGTCGCTTGGCGTCAAAGACGCCAGTCTGGCCATTGAAGAAGGCGAGATATTCGTCATCATGGGGCTCTCCGGCTCGGGGAAATCCACCATGGTTCGCCTTCTCAATCGCCTGATTGAACCCACCCGCGGCCAGGTGCTGATTGACGGGGTCGATATCGCCAAAATGTCGGATGCCGAGCTGCGCGAGGTGCGCCGCAAGAAAATTGCGATGGTTTTTCAGTCCTTTGCGCTGATGCCGCACATGAGCGTGCTCGACAACACGGCGTTTGGCATGGCGCTGGCCGGCGTCCCGGCCGCCGAACGAGAGCAAAAAGCGCGGGAAGCGCTGCGTCAGGTCGGGCTGGAGAATTATGCCCACGCCTGGCCGGATGAGCTCTCCGGCGGGATGCGTCAGCGCGTCGGTTTAGCCCGCGCGCTGGCAATTAATCCCGATATTCTGCTGATGGATGAAGCCTTCTCCGCGCTCGATCCGCTCATTCGCACCGAAATGCAGGATGAGCTCATCAAATTACAGGCTAAGCATCAACGTACTATCGTTTTTATTTCCCATGACCTTGATGAAGCCATGCGCATTGGCGATCGCATCGCCATTATGCAAAATGGCGAAGTGGTCCAGGTCGGTACTCCGGATGAAATATTAAATAATCCGGCCAATGATTATGTCCGCACTTTCTTCCGCGGCGTCGATATTAGCCAGGTCTTCAGCGCGAAAGATATTGCCCGTCGTAGCCCGGTCGGTCTGATTCGTAAAACACCTGGTTTTGGCCCCCGTTCGGCACTGAAATTATTACAGGATGAAGACCGGGAATACGGCTATGTCATCGAGCGCGGAAATCGCTTTGTCGGGATTGTCTCAATTGATTCTCTGAAGACGGCGCTCAGCGCCGGCCAGGGGATCGAGGCGGCGCTGATTGACGCCCCGCTGGCAGTAGAGGCGCAAACGCCGCTCAGCGATCTGCTCTCCCACGTCGGTCAGGCGCCGTGCGCCGTCCCGGTGGTGGATGAAGAACAACAATACATTGGCATCATTTCCAAACGAATGCTGCTCCAGGCTTTAGATCGCGAGGGGGTGAATCATGGCTGATCAAACTAATCCGTGGGACAGCGCCCCGGCAACCGACAGCGCCGCGCAGGCTGCTGACGCCTGGGGTGGCGCGTCCACTGCCGCGCCGGCTGACGGCGGCGGCGCCGACTGGCTGCACAGCGCGCCCGCGCCGCAGCCGGAACAGTTCAACATCATGGACCCGTTCCATAAAACGCTGATCCCGCTCGATAGCTGGGTCACCCACGCCATCGACTGGATCGTGCTGCACTTCCGCCCGCTGTTCCAGGGGATCCGTGTGCCGATCGACTATATCCTCAGCGCCTTCCAGCAGCTGCTGTTGGGGATGCCGGCGCCGGTGGCGATTATTCTCTTCGCGCTGATCGCCTGGCAGATCTCCAGCCTCGGCATGGGAGTCGCCACTCTGATTTCGCTGATTGCCATCGGCGCCATCGGTGCCTGGTCGCAGGCGATGGTCACCCTGGCACTGGTCCTCACCGCCCTGCTGTTCTGCATGGTTATCGGCCTGCCGCTGGGTATTTGGCTGGCGCGCAGCCCGCGGGCCGCGAAAATTATCCGCCCGCTGCTCGATGCCATGCAGACCACGCCGGCCTTCGTCTACCTGGTGCCGATCGTGATGCTGTTCGGCATCGGCAACGTGCCTGGCGTGGTGGTGACAATTATCTTCGCTCTGCCGCCGATCGTCCGTCTGACCATCCTTGGGATAAACCAGGTGCCCGCGGATCTGATCGAAGCGTCGCGCTCGTTTGGCGCCAGCCCGCGCCAGCTGCTGTTTAAGGTTCAGCTGCCGCTGGCGATGCCCACCATCATGGCCGGGGTTAACCAGACCCTGATGCTGGCTCTGTCGATGGTGGTGATCGCCTCGATGATCGCCGTCGGCGGTCTCGGCCAGATGGTGCTGCGCGGCATTGGCCGCCTGGATATGGGTCTGGCCACCGTCGGCGGGGTCGGGATTGTGATCCTGGCGATTATTCTTGACCGCCTCACTCAGGCTGTCGGCCGCGACGCCCGCAGTCGCGGCAACCGCCGCTGGTACACCACCGGCCCGCTGGGGCTTATCACTCGCCCTTTCTGTCGATAAGCCGATACAGCGCCGCTCCCCGGCAGCAGCCGATGCCGGGGGGCCGCCCTTCCCGTTAAACAAGAAGAGGAACCACCATGCGACATAGCACGATGATGGCCACCGCCGCCTTTGCCACCCTGCTCGCCACCAGCGCCTTCGCCGCCGACCTGCCGGGCAAAGGGATTACCGTGAAGCCTGCCCAGAGCACCATCTCCGAAGAGACCTTCCAGACCCTGCTGGTCAGCCGCGCGCTGGAGAAACTTGGCTACACCGTCGAGAAGCCCAGCGAAGTGGACTATAACGTCGCCTATACGTCCATTGCCGCCGGCGATACCACCTTTATCGCCACCAACTGGCAGCCGCTGCACGATGACATGTACGCCGCGGCGGGCGGTGATAACAAATTTTATCGCAAAGGGGTGTTTGTCTCTGGCGCCGCCCAGGGCTATCTGATCGATAAGAAAACCGCCGAGCAGTACCACATCACCTCCATCGATCAGCTCAAAGACCCGCAGATCGCCAAACTGTTTGATACCAACAATGACGGTAAAGCGGATCTCACCGGCTGCACCCCAGGCTGGGGCTGCGAAGCGGTAATTAACCATCAGATTGACGCCTATGGCCTGAGCAACACCGTCACCCATAACCAGGGCAACTACGCGGCGATGATGGCCGACACCATCACCCGCTATAAAGAGGGTAAACCGGTGCTCTACTATACCTGGACACCGTACTGGGTTAGCGATGTGCTGAAGCCTGGTAAAGACGTCGTCTGGCTGCAGGTGCCGTTTTCTTCTCTGCCGGGTGAGCAGAAAAACATTGATACCAAACTGGCCAATGGCGCTAACTATGGCTTCCCGGTGAACACCATGCACATTGTCGCCAACAAAGCCTGGGCGGAGAAAAACCCGGCCGCCGCCACCCTGTTTAGCGTGATGAAGCTGCCGATCGCCGACATTAACGCCGAAAATGCGATGATGCATGAGGGTCATGCTTCCGAAGCCGACATCAATGGTCATGTTGACGGCTGGATCAAAGCCCACCAGCCGCTGTTCGACAGCTGGGTGAAAACCGCGCTCGCCGCGCAGCAGTAACTCTGCGCCCGGATAAGGCGCTGGCTCTTATCCGGGCGAACGTCTCCCCTGCCAAGGCCGGGCAAAGTGACGGTTAAGGTCATGGAAAAGCGGATTCCAGGAATTTCCATAGTGTTAAGGGGCGTCGCCCTCTGTTAAGGTGGAGACATCGGTCAATTTGCCACCTTCACATGGATCCAGCGATAAGTTATTCATATGGAAAACCCCGCGCCCTTAACCTGTGCCTTACCTGAACGTGTCGCCACCGTCGGCGAAGGCATCAAAGATAGCCTCCCCATCGTCATCAGCTACCTTCCGGTGGCATTCGCCTTCGGACTAAACGCCACCCGGCTGGGCTTTACGCCACTGGAAAGCCTGTTTTTCTCCTGCATTATTTACGCCGGCGCCAGCCAGTTTGTGATCACCGCCATGCTGGCCGCCGGCAGTTCGCTGTGGGTCGCGGCCCTGACGGTGATGGCGATGGACGTGCGCCACGTGCTGTATGGCCCCTCGCTGCGCAGCCGTATAGCTTCCGCGCTCGATAAAAAGAAAACCGCCCTCTGGGCCTTCGGCCTGACCGATGAGGTTTTCGCCGCCGCCACCGCCAGGCTGGTCCGCGACAATCGCCGCTGGAGCGAAAACTGGATGATCGGTCTCGCGTTTACCTCGTGGGCGTCGTGGGTGTGCGGCACGCTGGCCGGCGCCTGGTCCGGCAACGGCCTGCTGGTGGATTATCCGGCAGTAGAAGCCGCCCTCGGCTTTATGCTGACTGCGCTGTTTATGAGCTTTCTGCTGGCCTCTTTTCAGCGTCAGCAGTCTCTCTGCGTCACAGCGGCGCTGGCAGGCGCGCTGGGCGGCATTCTCTTATTTTCTATTCCAGCGGCGATCCTCGCCGGGATTGTCTGCGGGTGTCTGACGGCGCTGATCCAGGCCATGCTTAAGGGGATGCCTGATGAACAGTGAGGTCCTTCTGCTCGGCGTGATTGTCGGCGGCGTCAACTATCTGTTTCGCTATCTTCCCCTGCGTCTGCGCGCCGGCCATGCCCGTCCTGCCCGCCGTGGCCCGGTCAGCGTGTTGCTCGACACCATTGGCATCGCCTCGATTTGCGCGCTGCTGGTGGTCTCCAGCGTGCCGGAGATCCTCGCCGACGCCCATCGCCTGGTGCCGACACTGATCGGCTTTCTGGTGCTGGGGGCCGCCTTCTGGAAAACCCGCAGCATTATTGTCCCGACCCTGCTATCGGCATTTGCCTATGGTCTGGCCTGGAAAATCGCCAGCGGGCTCTAAGCCTTACGTATCAGTTTGAGTCAATAATTCATTTGATTTATTTGTCACAATAGTTATTATATCGGCTGTAATTAATGAGGTCATACCCAAATGGATAGTTCGTTTACTCCCATTGAGCAAATGCTCAAATTCCGCGCCAGCCGCCACGAAGATTTCCCTTTCCAGGAGATCCTGTTAACTCGTCTTTGCATGCATATGCAAGGTAAGCTGCTGGAAAATCGCAATAAAATGCTCAAAGCGCAGGGAATTAACGAGACATTATTTATGGCGCTGATTACGCTGGAGTCACAGGAAAACCACAGCATCCAGCCGTCCGAGCTGAGCTGCGCGCTGGGCTCGTCGCGTACTAACGCCACCCGTATCGCTGATGAACTGGAAAAACGCGGCTGGATTGAGCGCCGCGAGAGCGATAACGATCGTCGCTGTCTGCATCTGCAGCTGACTGAAAAAGGCCATCAGTTTCTGCGCGAGGTTCTGCCGCCGCAGCATAACTGTCTGCATCAGCTGTGGTCTTCACTCAGCACCAGCGAAAAAGATCAGCTCGAACATATCACCCGCAAACTCCTGAGCCGCCTCGACCAGATGGAAGAAGAAGGCGTGCTGGCGGACTCTCTACGCTAAGGGCGGCGTCGCTCAGCCCATTTTTACGTTGCAAGGAAAACAGCCAGGCCAGCAGATCTCTGCTGGCCTTTCTGATAAACAGGTCGGCTCAGCCGATGTGAAATAATAAGATGGTGGAGAATAACATGAGCGCAAATGCGGAGAGCCAAACCCCGCAGCAACCAGGCAGCAAAAAAGGGAAGCGTAAAGGCGCCCTTCTGTTGCTGACATTGCTCTTTATTATTATTGCCGTGGCATATGGGATTTACTGGTTTCTGGTACTGCGTCACTACGAAGAGACCGATGATGCCTACGTAGCAGGGAACCAGGTACAAATTATGGCCCAGGTCTCGGGCAGCGTGACCAAAGTCTGGGCCGACAACACGGACTACGTGCAGAAAGGCGATCCGCTGGTCACCCTCGATCAGACCGATGCCCAGCAGGCGTTTGAAAAGGCCAAGACTCAGCTGGCCGCCAGCGTCCGCCAGACCCGCCAGCAGATGATCAACAGCAAGCAGCTGCAGGCGAATATCGACGTCAAAAAAACCGCCCTCGCCCAGGCGCAGGCTGACCTGAATCGCCGTATCCCGCTGGGTGCCGCGAACCTCATCGGCCGCGAAGAGCTGCAGCACGCCCGCGACACCGTCGCCAGCGCGCAGGCCGAGCTCGACGTGGCAATCCAGCAGTACAACGCCAACCAGGCGATCGTGCTGGGCACCAAACTGGAACAACAACCGGCGGTGCTCCAGGCGGCTACCGAAGTGCGTAACGCCTGGCTGGCTCTGCAGCGTACGCAAATCGTCAGCCCGATTAGCGGCTACGTTTCCCGTCGCTCAGTACAGCCTGGCGCGCAGATCGGCACCACCACGCCGCTGATGGCGGTGGTCCCGGCAACCAACCTGTGGATCGACGCCAACTTTAAAGAGACACAGCTGGCGCACATGCGTATCGGCCAGCCGGCCACCGTGATCAGCGACATCTATGGTGATGACGTGAAATACACCGGCAAAGTGGTTGGTCTGGATATGGGCACCGGCAGCGCCTTCTCCCTGCTGCCGGCGCAGAACGCCACCGGCAACTGGATCAAAGTGGTACAGCGTCTGCCAGTCCGTATCGAGCTGGATGAAAAACAGCTGGCGGAACACCCGCTGCGCATCGGTCTCTCAACGCTGGTGGAGGTCAATACCACCAACCGCGATGGTGAAATGCTGGCCAGCCAGGTACGGAGCTCCCCGGTTTACGAGAGTAATGCCCGTGAAATCGCTCTCGATCCGGTTAATAAACTGATAGACGACATCATTCGGGCCAACGCCGGATAATTCGGGGTGAGTGTAATGCAACAGCAAAAACCGCTGGAAGGCGCGCAGCTGGTCATTATGACCATTGCGCTGTCGCTCGCGACGTTCATGCAGGTGCTGGATTCCACTATCGCCAACGTGGCGATCCCAACCATTGCTGGTAACCTTGGCTCCTCGTTGAGCCAGGGGACCTGGGTCATCACCTCGTTCGGGGTCGCCAACGCCATTTCCATCCCAATCACCGGCTGGCTGGCCAAGCGCGTGGGCGAGGTGAAGCTGTTCCTGTGGTCAACCACCGCCTTCGCCATCGCCTCCTGGGCCTGCGGCGTCTCCAACAGCCTGTCGATGCTGATTTTCTTCCGTGTCATTCAGGGGATTGTCGCCGGGCCGCTGATCCCGCTGTCGCAAAGTCTGCTGCTCAGCAACTACCCGCCGGCGAAGCGCTCTATCGCCCTGGCGCTGTGGTCGATGACGGTGATCGTCGCCCCCATCTGCGGCCCGATCCTCGGCGGCTATATCAGCGATAACTACCACTGGGGATGGATCTTCTTTATCAACGTGCCCATTGGCGTGGCGGTGGTGCTGATGACCATGCAAACCCTGCGCAACCGGGAAACTAAAACCGAACAGCGGCGGATCGACGGCGTCGGTCTGGCGCTGCTGATCATCGGTATCGGTAGCCTGCAGGTGATGCTCGACCGCGGCAAAGAGCTCGACTGGTTCTCCTCCAATGAGATTATCATTCTGACCATCGTGGCGGTGGTGGCGATAAGCTTCCTGATCGTCTGGGAGCTGACCGACGATAACCCGATTGTCGATCTGTCGCTATTTAAGTCGCGCAACTTCACCATCGGCTGCCTCTGTATCAGTCTGGCCTATATGCTCTACTTCGGCGCCATCGTGCTGCTGCCGCAGCTGTTGCAGGAGGTATACGGCTACACCGCAACCTGGGCCGGTCTGGCTTCGGCGCCTGTGGGGGTGATCCCGGTCATTCTGTCGCCCATTATTGGCCGCTTCGCGCATAAGCTCGACATGCGGCGGCTGGTCACCTTCAGCTTTATCATGTACGCCGTCTGCTTCTACTGGCGCGCCTGGACCTTCGAACCGGGGATGGACTTTGGCGCCTCGGCGTGGCCACAGTTTATCCAGGGCTTCGCGGTGGCCTGCTTCTTCATGCCGTTGACCACTATCACCCTTTCCGGCCTGCCGCCGGAGCGGCTGGCGGCGGCGTCGAGCTTGTCGAACTTCACCCGTACTCTCGCCGGCTCTATCGGGACCTCAATCACCACCACCCTGTGGACCAACCGTGAGGCGCTGCACCATGCGCAGCTTACCGAATCGGTCACTCCCTACAACCCGAACGCGCAACAGCTCTACGATCAGCTGCAGGGCATGGGAATGACGCAGCAGCAGGCGTCCGGCTGGATAGCACAGCAGATAACCAACCAGGGGCTGATTATCTCCGCCAACGAAATCTTCTGGATTTCTGCGGCCATTTTCATCCTGCTGTTGGGACTGGTGTGGTTCGCCAGACCACCGTTCAGCGCCGGCGGCGGCGGCGGCGGCGCGCACTAAGCCTCACATAAAGGGACCTGCGGGTCCCTTTTTTACGGCGTCAGGTTGTCCAGTTCTCGCTAGTTTCTGTCTCGTTTGCGAAAGCCCGTCACCCTGCGCTCGGGCAGGATAAAGGCTGACCAATAAGGAGAACACTATGCTGAGCCATCCTGCTGAAAAATACCGCCCCTATCCGCCGATTGCCCTGCCCGACCGCCGCTGGCCCGATCGGCAAATCAGCCACGCCCCGCGCTGGCTGTCGACCGACCTGCGCGACGGCAATCAGGCATTGGCCGAACCCATGGACAGCGCCCGCAAACTGCAATTCTGGGATCTGCTGCTGGAGTGCGGCTTTAAAGAGATTGAGGTCGCCTTCCCTTCCGCTTCGCAAACCGATTTCAACTTCGTCCGCCAGCTGATCGACGAGCAGCGCATCCCGGAAGATGTCACCATCCAGGTGCTGACCCAGGCGCGGGATCCGCTGATCCTGCGCACCTTTGAGGCACTGCGCGGTGCCCGTCGGGCCACCGTCCACCTCTACAATGCCACCGCGCCGCTGTTTCGCGAGCTGGTCTTCGGCATGGATAAAGCCGAGGTGATCGCCCTCGCGACCCGCGCCACCCGGCTTATCCGCCAGCAGTGTGAACAGCAGCCGGAGACCCGCTGGCAATACGAATATTCACCAGAGACCTTCTGCTTTACCGAACCCGAGTTTGCGCTTGAGATTTGCGAGGCGGTGGCGGACGTCTGGCAGCCCTGCGCTGGACGGCCGATGATCGTCAATCTGCCGGCGACGGTGGAAGTCAACACCCCCAACGTGTATGCCGATCAAATCGAGTATTTTTGCCGCCACTTCTCCCGCCGTGGCGAGGTTTGCATCAGCGTGCACCCACATAACGACCGCGGCACCGGCGTTGCCAGCGCCGAGCTGGCTGTCATGGCTGGCGCCGATCGGGTGGAAGGCTGTCTGTTTGGCAATGGCGAACGCACCGGCAACGTCTGCCTGGTGACGCTGGCCATGAATCTCTACAGCCAGGGCGTCGACCCCCAGCTTCGCTTCGAGCAGATGAACCGGGTGGTGGAGGTGGTGGAAAACTGCAATCAGATCCCGGTTCATCCGCGCCATCCGTGGGCGGGAAGTCTGGCTTACACCGCCTTCTCCGGCTCCCATCAGGATGCGATCAAAAAAGGGTTTGATGCCCGTCAGCCTGGCGATCCATGGCGGATGCCCTACCTGCCCGTTGACCCACAGGATATTGGCTGTAGCTATGAGGCGGTGATCCGCGTTAACAGTCAGTCGGGGAAAAGCGGCAGCGCCTGGCTTATCGAACAAAATCATGGTCTGAAGCTGCCCCGCGGGCTGCAGCAGGACTTCAGCCAGCACGTTCAGCAGGCCACCGATAGTGACGGCAAAGAGATGACCCACCATGCGCTGTGGCAGCTGTTTCGCATGCGCTACGGCCTGCTGGCGCAGCCTGCGCTGACGCTGCTCGATTATCAGAGCGCCAGCCAACCGGATGGCCAGCTTTCGCTGCAGGCAACGCTGCGACACCATGGCGAAACCCGACGCCTGCAGGGCCAGGGCAACGGCCTGCTCTCTGCCGCCGCCAGCGGTCTCAGCGCGCTGCTCAGACAGCCGTTTATGATCAAGGACTATCATGAGCATACCCTTGGCGCGCGCAGCGACAGTCGATCGGTCGCCTATATTCGCTGCGTTTTTCCGCAAGGTGAAAGCTGTTGGGGGGTGGGTATCGATAATGACGTGGCGCGCGCCTCGCTGCAGGCATTATGCAATGCGCTCAGCGCCGCCGATCAGCCCGGGGGACGAAAATAGTCGCTGGGAGCGACGCCCATCACCCGGCGGAACATGGCGCTGAAGGCACTGTGGCTGCCGTAGCCCAGCTCCAGCGCCACCCGCAGCACAGAGTGGCCCTGCGCCAGGCGAATCAGCGCTTCCATTAGCTTCGCCCGACGCACCCACTCGCTCCACGTCAGGCTGGTCTGCTGCTGAAAATGGCGGTTCAGGGTTCGCTCGCTCATGTTGCACGCCTTTGCCGCCTGGCCGCTGCTCCAGGCCTCGCCCGGCGCCTCGCGCACCTGCTGACATAGCCGACGCAGCGTGTCGCTTTGCGGCTCCGGCAGGCCAAACGGCAGGATCGCCATCCCGCGGATCTCATCAAGGATCAGCTCATAAATTCGTTCGTCGCGGCTGGCGGGGGCATAGCGCTCGGCCAGTTCCAGGGATGAGACGATCAGTTCCCGCAGCAGCGGCGTGATCTGTACGATCTGGCAGCCCGCCGGAAGATCGGCGCGTGCCAGCGGATCGATAAACAGCGTGCGCGCCGCCACGTTGCCGGTCATACGCAGCGCGTGCGGCGTTCCCGCCGGTAGCCAGACGCCACGCCCGGGTGGTACCACCCAGTAACCTGCCGGTGTCGCGACCCGCACCACGCCGCTTAAAATATGCAGCAGCTGGGCGCAGTCATGCTGATGCCAGTCTTCCCGGTCACCGTGCGCGTAATCATAAGCAAAGGGCACCAGCGGGCGGTGCTGAAAGGAAAAGGAAAGGGTCGTCGTCATCACGGCGTCAGGAGAGCGGCCCGGCGACAAGCGTCGGGCCATGGCGGAAGCACTAGATGTGCAGTTCCTGCAGTTTTTCTTTCGGCAACGCCAGTTCGTCGTTGCTGTTGATGCGCACATCACGCTCAATGATATGACGAGCGATATCCTGGGCCTCTTCCAGCGAGTGCATGGTGTAAGTGCCGCACTGGTAGACGTTCAGCTCCGGGATCTGGTTCTGATCTTTCACCTTCAGCACGTCGGCCATCGCCGCTTTCCAGGCGTCAGCGACGCGCTGCTCGTCCGGCGTACCAATCAGGCTCATGTAGAACCCGGTACGGCAGCCCATCGGCGAAATGTCGATAATTTCCACGCCATTCCCGTTCAGGTGATCGCGCATAAAGCCGGCAAACAGGTGTTCCAGGGTGTGGATCCCGCGCTCCGGCATCACTTCCTGGTTCGGCACGCAGAAACGCAGGTCGAAAACGGTGATTTCATCGCCATGCGGCGTGTTCATTTTCTTCGCGACACGCACCGCCGGGGCTTCCATTCGGGTATGGTCGACTGTGAAACTATCTAACAACGGCATTCTTCACCTCCGCGAGTGAATTTTTTTAAAATAAAATGAACTCTTTGTTCAACCGCGAGTCTCAGTATATGAAAGACGCGCATTTATTATCATCATCATCCCTGAATCAGAGATGAAAGTTTGGCCACAGTGATGTGGCCTTTTTCTTTTGTATCGTCAATACGCTACGCGTGTCGCGCCAGCAGCGCCTCAAACGGCTCACTGTCTTCGGCTTCCACTTTCTTCTGCCGCGCCACCGACGCATCGCGCTCGGCGATGAAATCGGCTTCGCTCAGGATCTCCAGCGGCTCTTCACGCAGCTGTGTCCGATAGCAATCGGCCAACGCACGGCCCGTGCCACCAATCCCTTCTTCAATCATAGAACGCAGAATGCGGGCTGAGAAGGTCAATTCCGGATCGTCAAAGCAGGCCAGCAGCTCGTCGCAGACCTGTTGATAGGCCTCGCCGCCATGAATGCTGTCCAGCGTCTGCGCCACGCGGCGTAAATCGCGGAACAGATCTTTCCCCACCTGAGCCAGCGGGAACTGCGCGCTTTCGCAACCGATGCCCAGCGTTAAGCCCGGCTTACGCCCTTCCAGAATCACCCGATTCCAGTTGGTGCGCGTACACAGCAGCTCATCGCTGCTCATCTCCGGCGCATCGGCCAGGGCACACCAGACCATAAACAGATCGAGGAAACGCACCTGCTGTGCGTCAACGCCGATCGGCGAGAACGGATTAATATCCAGCGAACGCACTTCAATGTACTCGATACCGCCGCGCAGCAGCGCATCGGACGGGGTTTCGCCCCGGCGGGTCACGCGTTTCGGGCGGATTGGCGCATAGAGTTCGTTTTCAATCTGCAGGATATTGCTGTTGATCTGCAGATATTTCCCGTCTTTCTCCAGCCCGATTTTGGCGTACTCTTCCGACGGTGTTTTAATCGCCCGCTTCAATCCTGCCACATACTCATGCAGATCGTTAAACGTAATTCCGAGATTGCTTTGCGATTTATTGGTATAACCGAGGTCGCTGAGGCGCAGCGAGGTGGCATACGGCAGGTAGTACATGCCGTTGCCCGTCTCCTCAAAGGGTAACGTCGTCGGTTTGCCTTGCAGGAACGAAGAGCAAATCGCCGGCGAAGCACCGAACAGATACGGGATCACCCAGCCAAAGCGATAGTAGTTACGAATTGAGCGGAAATAGCCCGCCGAAATAGCCTCTTTACCGCTCTCGGCATCTTCCACGCCACATTTTGCCTGCCAGAAAGCCATCGGCAGCGAGAAGTTATAATGTACGCCGGAGATAGTCTGCATCAGGGCGCCATAGCGGTTCTTCAGCCCCTCACGATACAGCGTTTTCAGACGACCTACGTTGGAGGTGCCGTACTGCGCCAGCTCAATATCCTGACCGGGAGCGATATAGCATGGCATACTCAGCGGCCACATCCGCTCGTCACCCAGCTGACGCGCCGTATAGCGATGGACATCGCGCATAAAGGTCAGCATATGATCAATATCGCCATCTACCGGCGTAATGAACTCGAGTAACGCTTCGGCAAAATCGGTGGTAATCCATTTATGCGTCAGCGCTGAGCCTAACGCCAGAGGGTGACCGGTCGTCGCGAGGGTGCCGTCTGCGTTCACGCGCAGCGTCTCCCGCTCCAGACCACGTTGAATACCCTGCAGGGCCTGCGGATGTTTTTCCAGCCAGGCCAGCGCCTGTGATACGTCCGGGATCAATTTGACCTCCCGCCTGTCGAAATCGTTTGAATAAGCATAATTGTAATGGATGAACTATCAGTCCAATTAGTGCCACCACGTCATGCCCTGAAGCGTCACTGCCGCAATAGCGATATAGCGCAGCGCCTTACCAAGGCATAAGAAAAAGAGTACCGGTCCCCAGGAAATGCGCATCCATCCCGCCAGCAAACACAGTAAATCGCCGACAACCGGCGCCCAGCTCAATAAGAGCGTGACCGCACCGTAGCGCTTAAGCCAGCCGGCCGCCCGCTCCTGCCAGCGCGAGGTTTTGCGCAGCGGAAACAAGCGCCCCAGAATAACGTTAGTTACCCCTCCAAGGCTATTGCCGATTGTTGCTATTAATACTAACCACCACGGATGACTAACCCCTGTCAGTAGCATAGCCACCAGCACAACCTCCGAATTGCCGGGAAGCAGCGTGGCACTTAAAAAGCTACTGGCAAACAGAGAGGTAAGTGACAGGGCGTCGCTCACAGCAAACGCACGTCAACAGCGTCCATTCCCGCGCGCTTCGCCGCATGCAGACCAAAGTCGGCATCTTCGAAGACCACGCATTTTTCCGGCGCGACGCCCATGCGCTCGGCGCACAGCAGGAAGGTATCTGGCGCGGGTTTATGGTTGGCCACATGATCGGCCGCCACCACCGCGGAGAAGTAATGACGTAGGCCCAGATGCGCCAGCAGCGCTTCGGCGACGGCGCTCTCGCTGCCGGTACCCACCGACATCGGTCGGCGGCCATGCCAGGCCTTAACTACCTCAATCAGCGGCAAGGGGCGTACGCTGTCCAGCAGCATCGCTTTGACGGCCTGGGTTTTTTCCTGCGCCAGACGATGTGGATCGAGATCGGCCTGATTGAGTTCAATAATCGCCTGGGCAATTCGCCAGGTTGGTGAGCCATTGAGCGCGACCATCGCCTGTTCGTCGAAACGCATACCGTAGCGACCCAACACCTCGTTCCATGCCTGCCGATGGGTCGGCTCGGTATCGAGAATGGTGCCATCCATATCAAAGATCAGTCCTGCGTAACCTTCGTACATCGTCTTCTCACCAACCAGTTTGGGAATGGTTACTGTAACGCAAAAGCCCGCCGTTGTCGCGGCCAGCGGCGCAGACGACAAAGGCGCCTTCAGGCATAAGGCCGGATAACCAACCTTATTTAATACGCAGATCGTTCTCGACCATTCGCACGCCCTGCACCCGGCGGGTGACTTCTACGGCTCGTTTAGCGCTTTCCGCGGAGGAAACAAACCCGCTCAGCTGCACGCGGCCTTTAAAGGTCTGGACGCTAATTTCTGAGGACTTGATGTCTTTATCGTTAAAGAGCGCCGTTTTCACCTTGGTGGTCACCACGGTATCGTCAATATAGCCGCCCGTACTCTCCTTTGTCGCCGATCCCGCACAGCCAGCGAGGGCAGTCGCCACCAGCAGCGTCGCGCAAAAAGCAGGTATTGCTTTGAACCATTTCATGGATTTCTCTCCTTGCATTTTTCTCAGCCTGATAACGCTGATATACAAGGATAAATTATAGTGGAAAGCGCGGCTTGCCAATAAAAAAGTCAGGATGAAACCAGTGATGGAAAACGAGGTAATCGGGATGGTGAGAGAAGAGTGAAGATTGGGCATTCAGAACGGGTGCTGCGATAATTTCGCAGACAGGCAACAACATTGTGGCTGTTACTGAGGAGAATATGGTGCATCCGGGAGGATGACTCGGCTGCGCCTCGCCCTCCGGGCCGTTGCTTACGCAACGTTATCCGCCCTGGTGCTGGCGATAATTTCGCAGACCATAAAACAGCGTCATCGCTGTTATTAAGGAGAATATGGTGCATCCGGGAGGATTCGAACCTCCGACCGCTCGGTTCGTAGCCGAGTACTCTATCCAGCTGAG
Organism: Klebsiella sp. 10982; assembly: GCF_048589245.1. Lineage (NCBI taxonomy): Bacteria > Pseudomonadati > Pseudomonadota > Gammaproteobacteria > Enterobacterales > Enterobacteriaceae > Klebsiella > Klebsiella sp. 10982. Next base: position 10,015 of record NZ_JBMAXV010000013.1, on the reverse strand, counting down.
CTACGGATGCATCGGGAAAGCTATTTTACTGCGGGGTTACTCTCCTGGCACTTGCGATGGTTTCGCAAACCAGATAACAACAATGTTGCTGTTACTAAGGAGAATATGGTGCATCCGGGAGGATTACTCGGCTGCGCCTCGCCCTACGGGCCGTTGCTTACGCAACGTTATCCTCCCTGGTGCTGGCGATGATTTCGCAGACCATAAAACAACTTTGTCGCTGTTGCTAAGGAGAATATGGTGCATCCGGGAGGATTCGAACCTCCGACCGCTCGGTTCGTAGCCGAGTACTCTATCCAGCTGAGCTACGGATGCATCGGGATTACTGCTGTAATTCTGATATTAAATTTCGCGATTTGCCATTCTTATCAAAGAATGGTGCATCCGGGAGGATTCGAACCTCCGACCGCTCGGTTCGTAGCCGAGTACTCTATCCAGCTGAGCTACGGATGCATCGGGAAACTTGCTTTACTACGCGTCAGTGTCACAACTAACACATGCCACACTGAGTATGATGGCCTAATCGGTAGAGTAACTCGATTATGCCTCGCACTGCGGGCCGCTGCTTTCACAGCGCTCTTCTCTCTTAATTCAGAAAGAAGATGGTGCATCCGGGAGGATTACTCGGCTGCGCCTCGCCCTACGGGCCGTTGTTTACTCAACGTTATCCTCCCTGGTGCTGGCGATAATTTCGCAGCCCCTGCAACAACGATATCGCTGTTACTAAGGAGAATATGGTGCATCCGGGAGGATTCGAACCTCCGACCGCTCGGTTCGTAGCCGAGTACTCTATCCAGCTGAGCTACGGATGCAAAATGGCGGTGAGGCGGGGATTCGAACCCCGGATGCAGCTTTTGACCGCATACTCCCTTAGCAGGGGAGCGCCTTCAGCCTCTCGGCCACCTCACCACACAACACGCCTCTTTCGAGTGCTTCGAAGAACTTGTTTCTGCTCTTCGTCGCTGCGATGGCGCACATATTACTTTCTGGTACTTATAAGTCAAACACTTTTTCGAGACCTTTTTTCGTTTGCACACTTCGCACGCAATTCGCATGCAAAAACGGCAAAAAGGGCAATTTATCAACAGGAAATAAGCTCTGGCACTGGCATAACGCCAGAGGGACAACACAGTAGTGGATGATGAAAAGTGAGAGGGTGCAGGGAGTAAAAACAGAAAAAGCGAGAAAAAGGGCAGATAGGGATGCGCCTCACTGAGCAGCGAGGCGCGGAAACCTTAGTAACTGGACTGCTGGGATTTTTCAGCCTGAATACGCTGGTAGATCTCTTCACGGTGAACCGATACTTCTTTAGGGGCGTTTACGCCAATACGAACCTGGTTACCCTTCACCCCTAAAACTGTCACAGTGACCTCATCTCCAATCATGAGGGTCTCACCAACTCGACGAGTCAGAATCAGCATTCTTTGCTCCTTGAAAGATTAAAAGAGTCGGGTCTCTCGTATCCCGGCATTATCCATCATATAACGCCAAAAAGTAAGCGATGACAAATACCTTGCGGTATAAGGCAGTCATGGCATCACATTCTGTTAAACCTAAGTTTAGCCGATATACACAATTTCAACCCGACTTTATCGTTATCGGTGTCTCTTGCGCAAGGTGCCGTAACCAGAGGCTTAGGCACCTATACCCCTCATATTTCAAGTTGCATGTGTGTTGGCTTTCCTCGCGCCCCCCAGCCACTTACTTGAGTAAGCGCCTGGGCTTCGCTGCGTCGCCGCCTTCCTGCAACCCGAATTATTTAGGGTATATGCGTTTATAGTTATTACAGTTTTGCGCTGACCCAGCCTTTCACACTGGCTAACGCTGCAGGGAGAGCAGACGCATCGGTACCACCGGCCTGCGCCATATCCGGACGACCGCCCCCTTTACCGCCCACCTGCTGAGCGACCATACCAACCAGCTCCCCTGCTTTCACGCGGTCTGTCACATCCTTAGACACACCGGCAATCAGAGAAACCTTACCGTCTGCGACCGTAGCCAACACCACAATCGTCGAACCCAACTGGTTCTTCAGATCGTCGACCATAGTACGCAGCATCTTCGGCTCAACGCCAGCCAGCTCGCTGACCAGCAGCTTAACGCCGTTAATCTCTTCCGCTTTGCTGGAGAGGTTTGCACTCTCCTGCGCCGCAGCCTGTTCTTTCAGCTGCTGCAGCTCTTTTTCCAGCTGACGGGTACGCTCCAGCGCGGCGCGAACTTTCTCGCCGAGATTGTGGCTATCACCCTTCAGTAGTTGGGCAATATCGCCCAGCAGATCGCTTTCCGCATGCAGGCTGGCGATGGCCCCTTCCCCGGTCACCGCTTCAATACGGCGCACGCCAGCGGCGGTACCGGATTCAGAGGTAATGCGGAACAGGCCGATATCACCCGTACGCGACGCGTGAGTACCGCCACACAGCTCGGTGGAGAAGTCTCCCATCTGCAGCACGCGGACGCGGTCGTCGTATTTCTCACCGAACAGCGCCATGGCGCCGGAGGCCCGCGCAGCATCGATATCCATAATATTGGTTTCGATAGCCAGGTTACGACGGATCTGCGCGTTGACCAGATCTTCCACTGCACGAATTTCTTCCGGCTTCATCGCTTCGAAATGCGAGAAGTCAAAGCGCAGCGCTTTATCATTAACCAGCGAGCCTTTCTGCGCCACATGGGTGCCGAGCACCTGGCGCAGCGCCGCGTGCATCAGGTGCGTCGCGGAGTGGTTCAGACGAATGCGCTGACGGCGCGCCTCGTCCACATCGGCCTGCACCGCGTCACCCACTTTCAGAGTGCCGCTGGCGACTTTACCGATATGACCAATCGCCTGGCCGTATTTCTGCGTGTCGCTGACCGCGAAGGAGAAGCCGGCGCCTTTCAGTTCGCCTTTATCGCCTACCTGACCGCCGGACTCCGCATAGAATGGGGTTTGGTCGAGGATCACTACCGCTTCCTGGCCGGCGCTGACGCTATCCACGGCTTTGCCGTCGACAAACAGCGCCGTGACGTTGCCATTCAGCTCCAGATGATCGTAGCCTTTAAATTCAGAGGCGCCATCAACGCGGATCATCGCGTTATAGTCAGCGCCGAAACCGCTGGACTCGCGCGCGCGGCGGCGCTGCTCTTCCATGGCGGCCTCAAAACCAGCTTCGTCAACCTTGATGTTGCGCTCGCGGCACACATCCGCGGTCAGATCCACCGGGAAGCCATAGGTGTCGTACAGACGGAAAGCGGTTTCGCCATCCAGAGTGTCGCCTTTCAGCTTGTCCAGCTCTTCATCCAGCAGCGCCAGACCACGCTCCAGCGTGCGGGCAAACTGCTCTTCTTCGGTTTTCAGCACCTGCTCAACCTGAGCCTGCTGCTGCTTCAGTTCTTCACCGGCGGAGCCCATCACGTCGATCAGCGGGGCAACCAGTTTCCAGAAGAAGGTGTCCTTCGCGCCCAGCATATTGCCGTGACGGATCGCGCGACGAATGATACGGCGCAGCACGTAGCCACGGTTTTCATTGGACGGGATGACACCGTCGGCAATCAGGAACGCACAGGAGCGAATATGGTCGGCAATCACGCGCAACGACTTGTTGCTCAGGTCGGTCGCGCCGGTGACTTTCGCCACGCTGGCAATCAGATCGCGGAATAGATCGATTTCATAGTTGGAGTTAACGTGCTGCAGCACGGCGGCAATACGTTCCAGCCCCATACCGGTATCAACGGACGGCTTCGGCAGCGGCTCCATGGTACCGTCAGCCTGACGGTTGAACTGCATGAAGACGATGTTCCAGATCTCGATGTAACGGTCGCCGTCTTCTTCCGGGCTTCCCGGAGGGCCACCCCAGATATGGTCGCCATGGTCGAAGAAGATTTCGGTGCACGGACCGCACGGACCGGTGTCGCCCATCTGCCAGAAGTTATCGGAAGCAAACGGCGCACCTTTGTTGTCACCGATGCGAATAATGCGCTCACGCGGGACGCCCACTTCATTGGCCCAGATGTCGAAGGCTTCGTCATCGGACTCGTAAACGGTAACCCACAGTTTTTCTTTCGGCAGGGCAAACCAGTTTTCGCCAGTCAGCAGTTCCCATGCGTATTTGATGGCATCCTGCTTGAAGTAATCGCCAAAGCTAAAGTTGCCCAGCATTTCGAAGAAGGTGTGGTGGCGCGCGGTATAGCCGACGTTTTCCAGATCGTTGTGCTTACCACCCGCACGCACGCAACGCTGCGCGGTAGTCGCGCGCGAATAATTACGCTTATCGAGGCCAAGGAAAACATCCTTGAACTGGTTCATCCCGGCGTTGGTAAACAGCAGGGTCGGGTCGTTGTGCGGCACCAGGGAGCTGCTGGCAACTACCTGGTGTCCCTTGCTATGGAAAAAGTCGAGAAACGCCTGACGGATCTCAGCGGTGCTCTTGCTCATAATTATCCTGAAATCAAGCTACACGTCATCCTTCAAGCCGCCTCTGTCCTGGCTCTGCTTGCTCCCCCGCTCACGAACTGAAGTCCGCGCCTGAGGATCCACTCTCTTGCCGCCCTGATGCAGCTTGAATGATTTTGTGTAAAGGAATAATCGCCCTGGACGCTGCCTGCACGGTTACAACCAGCGGCCCGACGGAATAAAGTGGGAATAAGATAAGTTTTCTTTACGGCGAAGTAAAATCCCCGATGGGTCAATCTGCAAAATTTCGCCAGATTTCCTGGATATCTTCCATCAGGTAGCCGCGGTAGAGCAGGAATCGCTGGATTTTGACTTTTTCGGTAAACGCGCTGGGGAGCGGTTCGCCATATTTACGCTGCGCCTGCGCTCTGGCAAGGCTCACCCAGTCGATATCGCAGTCACGCATCGCCTGTTCAATGGCCTGGCGCGCAATGCCTTTCTGGCTGAGCTCCTGGCGAATACGTGCCGGCCCATAGCCTTTGCGGCTCCGGCTGGCGATGAACTGGCCGACGAATCGGTTATCGTCGAGGTAGCGGTTTTCAATACACCAGGCGACGACCTGCTCCAGCTCTTCGGGGGTGACGTCCAGCGCCTCGGGACCGTTTTTGCTCATCACCGGGGCCACCAGCTTGCGTCGCAGCTCCTGCTCGCTGTGGTCGCGCATCGCCAGAATGCGGATAGCACGGTCCAGAAGACGGGCATAGCCGGAGCGGCGTGATGAAGGTTCAGTCACAGGCACCTCGATAATCTCACAAAGCAAAAGGGCTGCCTAAGCAGCCCTGTCAGTCTTGCAGACGATATCAGAAATCCTGTTCGGTTTCTTCTGCACTGTTGTCGTCAACGACGAAGTCTGGCTTCGCATCCTGATTGTTGAGCAACAGCTCGCGCACTTTCTTCTCAATCTCTTTCGCCGCCGCCGGGTTCTCTTTCAGCCAGGTGATTGCGTTCGCTTTACCCTGGCCGATTTTGTCGCCGTTGTAGCTATACCAGGCGCCCGCTTTCTCAATCAGCTTCTCTTTCACGCCGAGGTCAACCAGCTCGCCGTAGAAGTTGATGCCTTCACCGTAGAGGATCTGGAATTCGGCCTGTTTAAACGGTGCTGCGATCTTGTTTTTCACCACTTTGACGCGGGTTTCGCTGCCGACGACGTTGTCGCCCTCTTTCACCGCGCCGATGCGGCGAATGTCCAGACGTACAGAGGCGTAGAACTTCAGGGCGTTACCACCGGTAGTGGTTTCCGGGTTACCGAACATCACACCGATTTTCATACGGATCTGGTTGATAAAGATCAGCAGCGTGTTGGACTGCTTCAGGTTACCCGCCAGCTTACGCATCGCCTGGCTCATCATACGCGCCGCGAGGCCCATGTGAGAGTCACCGATTTCGCCTTCGATTTCCGCTTTCGGCGTCAGCGCCGCGACGGAGTCGACAACGATAACGTCAACCGCGCCAGAGCGCGCCAGCGCGTCACAGATTTCCAGCGCCTGCTCGCCGGTGTCCGGCTGAGAACACAGCAGGTTGTCGATATCAACGCCCAGTTTGCGTGCATAGACTGGATCCAGCGCGTGCTCGGCATCGATGAACGCACAGGTTTTACCTTCGCGCTGCGCTGCGGCGATAACCTGCAGCGTCAGGGTGGTTTTACCGGAGGATTCCGGACCGTAGATTTCCACGATACGGCCCATTGGCAGACCGCCAGCGCCCAGCGCAATATCCAGAGAAAGCGAACCGGTGGAGATGGTTTCCACATCCATGGTGCGGTCTTCACCCAGGCGCATGATGGAGCCTTTACCGAATTGCTTTTCGATCTGGCCCAGTGCAGCCGCCAACGCTTTCTGTTTGTTTTCGTCGATCGCCATTGTTACTCCTAATCATGCAGGGTAAAGCGTGTTCGCTTTGCCGTTAATATTTGTTCAGTTGAGGCAATTATACTGTATAGTCATACAGTATCAAGTATTTTGTAGAAATTGTTGCCAGAGCAGATTGAGCGCATAGGCCGTCGCCTGACGACGCACCGCTTCGCGGTCTCCGGCAAAGCATTCCCGCCGCGTCACCCCTTGCCCACTCACGCTGGCGACGCCGAACCACACCGTCCCAACCGGCTTTTCTTCGCTGCCGCCGTCCGGCCCGGCAACGCCGCTGACGGAGATGGCATAATCCGCACGCGCCGCGCGCAGCGCGCCAATCGCCATCTCCACCACCACCGGTTCGCTTACCGCGCCGTTGTCGCGCAGCGTCGCTTCGCTGACGCCGATCATTTGCGATTTTGCTTCGTTGCTATAAGTCACAAAACCGCGTTCAAACCACGCCGAGCTGCCGGCAATATCGGTGATGGCTTTCGCTATCCATCCGCCGGTACAGGACTCCGCGGTGGTCACCGTCGCGCCGCGCGCCTTCAGCGCCCCGCCAACTTTCTCGCTTAGCTGCATTAATTCTGAATCGGTCATTATCGCCCCGCTTTGCTCCGGATAAAGAGGCCATCAAAGATAGCACTTTCGGCAGAGATATGGGGACGAGGTGGCGATTTTACGAGGGGGGATCCAGAAATGGGTCGTCCTGTGATAACCAGGACGACCAGACAACCGGTTACTTCATGCTGTTAGCGATAAGCTCAACGTTGTGACGCATCATTTTGACGTAGCTATCGGCCACGCCGCCCGGCTTAGACAGCGCTTCCGGATAGAGTTCGCCGCCGGGCTGCGCGCCGGTGGCGCTGGCAATCTGCTTCACCAGCCGCGGGTCCAGCTGGTTCTCCATAAACCAGGTATGCACGCCATCGGTTTTGATTTGCTGAATCAGCGCCGCCACCTGCGCCGCGCTGGCCTCGCTCTCGGACGAAAGCCCCTGCGGCGCAAGGAATGTCACGTTGTAAGCGCGGCCAAAATAGCCGAAAGCGTCATGGCTGGTGAGGACCTTGCGCTTTGCCTGCGGAATGGCGCTGAACTGCCCTTTCGCCCAGCCGTCGAGGGCCGTCAGCTGGTCGATATAGCGCTTGCCGCTATTGGTCAGCGCCGCTTCATCTTCCGGGTCGGCTTTTACCAGACCATCGAGGATATTCTGCGCATACAACGCGCCGTTCGCCGCGCTGTTCCAGGCGTGGGGATCGGTCACCGTTTTGCCGTCTTCATCGAGGGTATGGGTCTTGACACCCATCGACGCCACCACCAGCTCACCCTTAAAACCGGAGGCCTTAATCAGGCGATCCAGCCACCCTTCCAGACCCAGGCCGTTGACTACCACCACGTCGGCCTTGCTGAGCAGCGCGCTATCCTTCGGCGAGGGCTCGAAGGTATGCGGATCGCCGTCCGGGCCGACCAGGGTATCCACATGGACATGCTCCCCACCGACCTGCTGCACCATATCGCCCAGCACCGAAAAGCTGCTGACCACATTCAGCGTTTTCGCCATGGCCCACTGCGCCATCAGGCCGAGGGCCAGCGCGACGACTATTGCACTACGTTTCATCATTTCCTTACCCCATCAATGTGCGCCAGCCAACCAGCAGCCGGCTGCGTGTGCCAAAAAACAGCGAAACAAAAAACAGCGCGCTGGCGGTCAGGACAATAGCGGGCCCGGCGGGAAGACTGACCGCCCAGGAGAGACTCAACCCCAGCCAGGCGCAGAGTGCGCCCATTCCCGCCGCCAGCAGCAGAATGCCCGGCAGCGTGCGCGCCCAGCAGCGCGCGGCGACCGCCGGGAGCATCATCACCCCCACCGCCATCAGCGTGCCGAGCACCTGAAACCCGGCCACCAGGTTAAGCACCAGCAGCGCCAGAAAAAGCCCATGCAGCAGCGCGGGCAGCCGCCGGTTATTCACCTGCAGCCAGGCGCTGTCGAACGCCTCGCTAACCAGACCGCGGTAGCACAGCGCGATGCACAGTAGCGTCAGGCTGGCGACGCCGCTGACAAACAGCGCCGCATCACGATCCACCGCCAGAATAGAGCCAAACAGCAGATGCAGCAGGTCGACGCTGGAGCCGCGCAGCGACACCAGGGTGACGCCCAGGGCCAGCGATCCCAGATAGAATCCGGCAAAGCTGGCGTCCTCTTTTAACGGCGTCCGCCGGCTGACCCATCCGGCCACCAGCGCGACCACGATGCCGGCAACGAAGCCGCCCAGAGTCATGGCCAGCAGCGACATGCCGCTCAGCAGGTAGCCCACCGCCACACCGGGGAGAATGGCGTGCGACAGCGCATCCCCCATCAGGCTCATGCGCCGCAGCAGCAGGAAGACGCCCAGCATGGTAGTGCTCAGCGACAGCGCCAGACAGACCACCAGCGCCCGGCGCATAAAACCAAATTCAATAAAGGGCTGAAAGAAGGTGTGCCAGATCATGCTGACCTCGCATGGCTGAAAGCCGGAAGTACCGCCCGGGTAATGCCCCAGCAGGCGCGCTGAGGGGTCAGCAGCAATGTCTCCGGGAAGAAGTTGGCTACCCGCTGGTTATCATGCAGCACCGCCAGGATGGTCTGTCCCTGCCGGTGCATGTCGAGGATCAAATCCATCAGTTCACGACTGGTCGCTTCGTCGATGCCGGTGAAGGGCTCGTCGAGCATCACCAGCGGCGCCTGCTGCACCATCACCCGGGCAAACAGCATGCGCTGAAACTGGCCGCCGGAGAGCGCTTCGATCGGCGTTTTCGCCAGGCCCGCCAGCCCGACCCGCTCCAGCACCGCGCCGATGCGTCGCCGGGTGTCGCCCCCCAGACCGCGCAACAGCGACACGCCGGGCCATGCGCCCTGGCTTACCACATCCTGCACGTTGAGAGGAAACTGCGACTCGAGGGCATGGCGCTGCGCCAGCCAGCCAATCACCGGCCGTTTCCCTTGCCAGCGCAGGCGGCCACTGACCGGCGGCAGAAACCCGGCAAGGGTTTTCAGCAGGGTCGATTTTCCGCAGCCATTGAGGCCAACAATTGCCGTCAGGCTGCCGGGGCAAATCATCCCGCTCAGCGGCGGGGTGACTGCGACTCCGCCATAGCCGGTTACCAGTTGCTCCAGTTCAATCATGGCAGCGTCACCGCCCACCAGGTCGCCAGCCATAGCGCCACCAGCAGCACGCCTGCGGTGGCCACGCGCGCCGCGCCGGAAGCCATAAAAATCGATGTGAACATATTTCCGCCTCAACTTAATGTTATAACATAACAATACAGAAGCGAGAAAAGAATGTAAATCAGCGTCAGTCAGCGGAAATGTAACAAAGGTCAACAAGAGGCATGCAGAGGGAAAAAAACGGATGGATAAGCGCGGCGTTCCCGGGGAGGTGACCCCGGTCGCGCTGCGCTTACCGGGGCTATCAACCGGATACCAGACCGTAGATACTGTTATCGATTTGCAACTGTTTTGGTCCGGGAAAAACAGTTTTTTATTATTTCAGAGCAGATTGCGCTCCCGATATTTCTTCTGCGTTATGTCTCTCATGGCGCAGGTGTTTTCCCGGAGGCGGCGCGCTGCGCCTTGTCCGGGCTACCAAATCGCACAGCGCTGTAGCCCCGGTAAGCCCAGCGCCACCGGGGGTTTTGAGATCGCCAATACCGGCAGTTTCAGCCAGCATGGTGAATAAATTAAAGGCAGGCCGCACAAACC
>NZ_JBMAXV010000012.1:0-110638 GCF_048589245.1 Klebsiella sp. 10982 | reverse complement strand
GTTTTAAAGCCTACGATATTCGCGGTGAACTGGGTGAAGAGTTAAACGAAGATATCGCCTACCGCATCGGGCGCGCCTATGGTGAGTTCCTGAAGCCCAAAAAAATCGTGGTGGGCGGCGATGTCCGTCTGACCAGCGAGTCTCTGAAGCTGGCGCTGGCCAACGGCCTGATGGATGCGGGCACCGACGTGCTGGATATCGGTATGAGCGGCACCGAGGAGATTTACTTCGCCACGTTCCACCTGGGCGTGGACGGCGGCATTGAAGTGACGGCCAGCCATAATCCGATGAACTACAACGGCATGAAGCTGGTGCGTGAAAACGCGAAGCCCATCAGCGGCGATACCGGCCTGCGCGATATCCAGCGTCTGGCGGAAGAGAACCAGTTTGCGCCGGTTGACGCGTCCCGTCGCGGCACGCTGCGCCAGGTTTCGGTTCTTCAGGCGTACGTGGACCACCTGATGGGTTACGTGAACCTGGCCAATTTCACCCGTCCGCTGAAGCTGGTGGTGAACTCCGGCAACGGTGCAGCCGGGCATGTGATTGATGAAGTGGAAAAGCGTTTTGTGGCGGCTGGCGTGCCGGTGACCTTTGTTAAGGTACACCACCAACCGGACGGCAACTTCCCGAACGGTATTCCGAACCCGCTGCTGCCGGAGTGCCGCCAGGACACCGCGGATGCGGTGCGCGAGCACGGTGCGGACATGGGGATTGCCTTTGATGGCGACTTTGACCGCTGCTTTATGTTTGATAACGAGGCGGAATTTATCGAAGGGTATTATATCGTTGGTCTGCTGGCGGAAGCGTTCCTGCAGAAGCAGCCGGGCGCGAAGATTATCCATGACCCGCGGCTGACGTGGAACACGATGGATATCGTGACCCGCAGCGGGGGCACGCCGGTGATGTCGAAGACCGGACACGCGTTTATTAAAGAGCGTATGCGCCAGGAAGATGCGATTTATGGCGGGGAGATGAGCGCGCATCACTATTTCCGCGATTTTGCTTATTGCGATAGCGGGATGATCCCGTGGCTGCTGGTGGCGGAGCTGCTGTGCGTGAAGAACAGCCCGCTGAAGGCGCTGGTGGCGGACCGGCAGGCGGCGTTTCCGGCCTCCGGAGAAATAAACCGTAAGCTTGCGAACGCGGGAGCGGCGATTGCGCGCATCCGTGAACGCTATGAGGCGGATGCGGTCAACGTGGACACCACCGACGGTATCAGTATTGAATACCCGGAGTGGCGCTTTAACCTGCGCAGCTCGAATACCGAGCCGGTGGTACGCCTCAACGTCGAATCAAAAGCAGATGATGCTTTAATGAAGGCCAAAACAGATGAATTATTAAGTCTTCTTAAATAAAACTTATTTTGCATTAGAGCCATAAGGGTTGATATGTGGAAATCACCTTATGGCTCTTTCTTGACTTCCCATCTTTCTGAGAGTAAAACCGCCACAAGTGTTGATTACCAGGGTGGCTAATATGCCGCCGTCCAGTTAACTGATTAAAGTGTGATCGAATGAAAATTACTATTTCCGGTACCGGTTATGTTGGTTTGTCGAATGGCATCCTGATTGCGCAAAACCATGAAGTGGTTGCGTTGGATATCATTCAATCCAAAGTTGATATGATTAACCAAAAGATTTCTCCGATTGTCGACAAGGAGATCCAGGAATATCTGGCGGAAAAACCGTTGAATTTTCGCGCGACAACTGACAAGCATGATGCCTATCGTAATGCTGATTATGTCATTATCGCTACGCCGACTGACTACGATCCGAAAACAAACTACTTCAATACCTCGACCGTTGAAGCGGTTATTCGTGATGTCACGGAAATTAATCCGAATGCGGTAATGATTATTAAGTCAACCATTCCCGTCGGATTTACTCGTGATATCAAAGAGCGCATGGGAATTGATAATGTTATTTTCTCTCCTGAGTTTCTGCGTGAAGGCCGTGCCCTCTACGACAACCTGCATCCGTCTCGTATAGTCATTGGCGAGCGCTCAGAACGTGCGGAGCGTTTTGCTAACCTCCTTAAAGAAGGGGCGATCAAACAGGACATTCCGACGCTGTTTACGGATTCTACAGAAGCTGAAGCCATTAAGTTATTTGCCAACACCTACCTGGCGCTGCGTGTGGCTTACTTCAATGAACTGGATAGCTACGCTGAGAGTCAGGGCCTGAACAGTAAGCAGATTATTGAAGGCGTGTGCCTCGATCCGCGCATTGGTAATCACTATAACAACCCGTCCTTTGGTTATGGCGGCTACTGTTTGCCAAAAGATACTAAGCAGCTGCTGGCGAACTATGAATCTGTGCCGAACAACATCATTGGCGCGATTGTTGATGCCAACCGCACACGCAAAGATTTTATCGCTGACTCTATCTTGTCACGCAAACCTAAAGTTGTTGGAGTCTATCGTCTGATAATGAAGAGCGGTTCCGATAACTTCCGCGCTTCCTCTATTCAGGGCATCATGAAGCGCATCAAGGCCAAAGGTATCCCAGTTATTATTTACGAACCGGTCATGCGGGAAGATGAATTCTTCAATTCCCGCATAGTGCGCGATCTAGATGCTTTCAAACAAGAAGCCGACGTCATTATTTCAAACCGTATGGCAGAAGAGTTATCTGATGTGGCAAACAAGGTTTACACTAGAGATCTGTTTGGTAATGACTAGTATTATTAATCTATGGCTGGAGGCTAGTATTTCCAGCCAAACTTAATATGTAGTTTGATTTGATTGATGTTGATTAACTTTAAGTATTGGAAAAAATAGCTATTTATGATTGTTAGAATTTTTTCTGATGATGTAAAATAATTTTATGAAACATCGATGCTACCGATCGAATATTTGTCAGGAGTTTAAATATGAAGTTTTTAGTCACTGGTGCGGCTGGTTTTATTGGGTTTCACATCAGTAAACGTCTTTTGAATGATGGACATAAAGTCGTTGGGGTCGATAACATTAACGACTATTATGATATAAGTTTAAAAAAATCACGTCTGGAGCAATTGAAATCACCTGCCTTTGATTTTCATAAATTGGATCTGGCTGATCGCAATGGTATGGCTCAGTTGTTCAATGAAGAGCAGTTCGACCGTGTTATCCACCTAGCAGCTCAAGCTGGCGTGCGTTACTCGCTGGAAAATCCGTTCGCTTATGCTGATTCGAACCTGATTGGTTATCTGAACATTCTGGAAGGCTGCCGACATAATAAAGTTGAGCACCTGCTCTACGCCTCATCCAGTTCAGTCTATGGTTTAAACCGCAAGATGCCGTTTTCGACCGACGATTCAGTTGATCATCCGGTTTCTCTCTATGCGGCGACGAAGAAAGCCAATGAACTGATGGCCCATACCTACTCACACCTGTACGGTATCCCGACGACAGGACTGAGGTTTTTTACCGTCTATGGCCCATGGGGCCGACCGGATATGGCGCTCTTCAAGTTCACAAAGGCCATACTGGAAGGAAAGAGTATTGATGTATATAACTACGGGAAGATGAAGCGCGACTTCACTTACATTGATGATATCGTTGAGGCGATTGTTCGTATTCAAGACTTGATACCTAAGCGTGATCCTGAATGGACAGTTGAGGAAGGGTCCCCGGCTACTAGCTCAGCGCCATATCAAGTTTACAACATAGGCAATAGTTCACCGGTTGAATTGATGGATTACATCACTGCACTGGAAGATGCTCTGGGAATGGTCGCCGAGAAGAACATGATGCCGATCCAGCCGGGCGATGTCCTGAATACTAGTGCTGAGACACAAGATCTTTATAAAGCTATTGACTTTAAACCGGAAACGCCAGTTCACAGAGGCGTCAAAAAATTTGTTGATTGGTATAAAGAATATTATCGATACAACTAGTATGGTATTGGGTATGGCTCGGACAATTTCCGAGCCTCTCTATTAAGATGTAAGTATCCCGGCAAAACGAACCATTCACTTTTAGAGATCTTCCGACATACTGATAATGTCCCCTGAGGAGATCGCTATGCGTAAGATCCGATTCACTGAACACCAGATCATCGCCGTTCTGAAGTCCGTCGAAGCCGGACGTACCGTCAAGGATGTGTGCCGTGAGGCCGCTATTTCGGAAGCCAGCTATTACAACTGGAAGGCGAAATATGGCGGGATGGAAGCGGCCGATATTAAAAAAATCAAAGATCTTGAGGATGAGAATCGACGTTTAAAACAGATGTTTGCTGATCTCAGCCTTGAGTGCCGGGCACTTAAAGACGTCATCGAAAAAAAAGCTTTAAAACCAGCGATAAAGCGTGAACTCGTCAGCTATCTGACGGTGCAATTTGCTATGAGTTTACGCCAGGCCTGCAGGACGTTATCGCTGAGCAGGACGGTGTATTTTTATCAGCCCGATACCCGGCGTGATGAACCAGTGATCCACGCGCTGACTGAGCTGCCAGAACGCTATCCGCGCTACGGTTTTAAGAAACTGTTCCAGCTGCTGCGCAGGCAGGGTAATACCTGGAACCATAAACGTGTTCACCGGATTTACTGTCTGCTGAAACTGAATTTTCGCCGCAAGGGAAAACAGCGGCTGCCTGTGCGTAATCCCGCACCACTGGCGACACCGCAAGCGTTAAACCAGAGCTGGTCCATCGATTTTATGCACGACGCGCTGGTCTGCGGCAGACGCTTCCGAACCTTTAATGTGGTGGATGATTTTAACTGTGATGCACTGGCGATAGAAATCGACCTGAATATCCCGGCTCAGCGAGTCATCCGGGTGCTGGACAGGATCGTGGCAAACCGCGGCTACCCGCTGAAAATGCGGATGGACAACGGGCCAGAGCTGGTCTCGCTGGCGCTGGCACAATGGGCCGAAGAACATGGCGTACAGCTCGAATTTATCAAGCCGGGTAAGCCGACACAAAATGCTTTTATCGAACGGTTCAACCGAACATACCGGACAGAAATCCTGGATTTTTACCTGTTCAGAACACTGAATGAAGCACGGGAAATTACCGAGCGCTGGCTGATGGAATATAACAACGAGCGGCCTCATGAATCCCTGAATAACCTGACACCGGAAGAGTACCGGCTGATGGCTGAAAAACCGGAACTCTCAAAAAGTGCATGGAACTGAAGCAGGGGTGCTTACATCCCTCCTTAGCTGTTAAGCTATTCGTCTGGCAAATCGTACTGCTTTTCTTCCCTGACTAAATACCCAAAAAACGTGACCCCGCTTGTATTCTTCAATCGATTATCTTGTTCCTATCATTGAGGTCGGATATGTTAAATCTACCTTGTGAAGAGCTACCGTCACTGAGATGTAGATGCTGGAGATAAGCGCCAGAAGGTAAAACAGAGCCTGCTTGCAGGCTTTTGTTGTTTCTGGCTCCCGGCCCTTTAAGCTCCCTGTCTTGCTATCCTCATGGCTGATGATTGAAATTTTTACTGATGATAGAGTGAGAGGATGTACTGGAGGATGTGTCGCCAAGTCATGGCAAGCCAAAAATATTAACCATCATAAAAGTATCATATTGTTTTAATTGTCTGACAAAAATATTTTAGCTTTAAATAGACAGTATTCAATGCCAGCTGAGAAGACTGTACCGATCCCCACCGCTGGCAGTGTTTTATTCTTATATTATTATTTCCTATGCCTGTATTATAATTATATTAAGTTTTCGTTTCACCACCTGCGTTTGTTAAACGTCAGCCTGGTCTTTTTCTGATCTTTAATATAAGAAATCAGAAAATAAACTGAAACAATCAACAGGATGGCAGCGACTGCTAAGAAAATTATGTTTGCCATAATGCGTACCAGAATGAAAGGAGTGTTATAAATCCATTTGCCTGCGAACTATTAGAGCATCTGCAAAGGTATCTTTTGCCTGATTAACATATCCTGAATTTAAGAAAATTCCTATAAGGTGTTTATGGTTTTTTTTCAGGAAAGTGAAAAAATCTTTTCTAATGCACAATGATAAGCTAAATCTCTCAAGTAGGTCTTAACGGTAGTCTGATTGACCGATTGCTGGTTGTTTTGGCTCTATGCTGGAAGATATATAAGTCAGTGCTATCAATAGCACCAGAGTGGATAAGACAGTCGAATAACTTTTCCCGATATAAAAAGCCGCAATGGAGTTCCACTGCGGCTATAGATAAGTCCACTACCTTGCGTTGTTACGCCTTGTAATACGCCTTGTACCAGTCAACGAAGTTCTTAACTCCTTGCTTGAACGAGGTTTGCGGCCTGAATCCCACCATATTATACAGCGGTTTAGTATCCGCGCTGGTTTCAAGTACATCGCCTGGCTGAATTGGCATCATATTCTTCTGCGCTTCCATCCCCAGCGCTTCTTCCAGGGCGGTGATGTAGTCCATCAGTTCCACCGGCGAACTGTTGCCGATGTTATACACCCGATACGGCGCGGAGCTGGTCGCCGGCGAACCGCTTTCAACGGTCCAGTCGGCATTGGCCTGCGGGATCACATCCTGAACACGAAGCACCGCTTCGACGATGTCGTCGATATAGGTGAAGTCGCGCTTCATTTTGCCGTAGTTATAAACGTCGATACTTTTCCCTTCCAGCATCGCTTTCGTAAACTTAAACAGCGCCATATCCGGGCGTCCCCACGGACCATAGACCGTAAAGAAGCGCAGCCCGGTGGTCGGGATGCCGTACAGGTGGGAATAGGTGTGCGCCATCAGCTCATTGGCTTTCTTGGTGGCGGCATACAGGGAGACCGGATGATCGACGGAATCTTCGGTGGAGAACGGCATTTTACGGTTGAGGCCGTAAACCGAGCTGGAGGAGGCGTAGACCAGGTGTTTTACTTTGGTGTGGCGGCAGCCTTCCAAAATGTTCAGATACCCCATCAGGTTAGCGTCTGCGTAGGCATATGGGTTTTCCAGCGAATAGCGCACCCCGGCCTGAGCCGCCAGGTGTATCACCCGATCGAACTGTTCCGCGGCGAACAGCTCCGCCATCCCCTCACGGTCGGCAAGATCCAGTTGCTGGAAATGAAATGCCGGGGATGCCAGACGATCCAGACGAGCCTGTTTCAGGCTAACGTCATAATAGTCATTCATGTTGTCGATGCCGACAACATCATGCCCCTCATTCAGCAGGCGCTGCGCGATATGAAAGCCGATAAAACCTGCGGCACCAGTAACCAAAAACTTCATATTTATCCTCCGGGTGTGGATATCCCGTTTTACATAAGGGCTGATTTTACACTGGCTTGCGGTTGGGATCACTTGGTTTGCCATGACAAGATAGGTAAGTACCTGTAAACAGCGGCGTCAGAGAGTAAATGTCATGTAATTAATTATCATTCTCGAAAGGCATTAAGCCATTCAGAAGATTAAAAAATAATTATAAACAATGGGTTAGCTTTATTCTTCGGTTTTATCGAGTATTGCGAGGTTTTAGAGACGGCCTGATATCGTAGAGTAAAGATTGTAACTTTGGTTTAGCCAGGTGTGTATGTTTCCAGGGTGCCTATTTAGGGATAATGCCATGTTATCGTCTAAAGTGTGTCCATTTTTACATTGAAAAAGCCATGCACCGGATTTTTACTTTAATTCCTTACTTGCAGAGTTATAATACGCTGCCGTTCTATTTGGCAGACTTAGGTATTGCTGGATAAATCATCACGAAAAGTTGTTATTAAGATGCAAGAAATTATTTCAGAATTTCATGCTGTCCTTAGATGGTTCTTTTGAATGTAAAGGCGTAATGAGCAGGTGAGGGGAAGTGCCAGGCCAGGCATGCTGCTTGCGGAAATGAGAAAGTCCTGATAGCTAACGCGGAAGGGAAACGCCAGAGTAAAGCCTTTTTGTAGCTAAGGTAACGAGATGCAGGGCTGTACTGAGCTGTAACGCCATCTACCCCGCGGTTTGAACGGATGTGAGTGCTAAAAACTCGGTGGATCACGCATTTTGGTTGCGATAGCCAATGGCGGTAGCGTGGAAGAAAGCATAAGTCAAAATGTTAATTTTTTGAATTAAAAGGGTTTTTGTCAAGCATGAGGCCGGGTTTTGCTTGCGTTTTCATTCAAATCATCGGTTGCAGTCGATGAATGACTGTTGACCTGATAAACTTTGCCCGCAGCACAAAGCAGTCGGTTACTCGATTGTTGAGCCTGGCAGGATCGGCGAGGTAGACCTGGTATGACTAACTCATTCAGTGGATATTTGTAGAATAATTTATGAGTATAAAGATGAAGTACAATTTAGGGTATTTATTTGATTTGCTTGTTGTTATAACAAATAAAGATCTAAAAGTGCGCTATAAGAGCAGCATGCTAGGTTATTTATGGTCAGTAGCAAATCCATTGCTTTTTGCCATGATTTATTATTTTATATTTAAGCTGGTAATGAGAGTACAAATTCCAAATTATACGGTTTTCCTCATTACCGGTTTGTTCCCGTGGCAATGGTTTGCCAGTTCGGCCACTAACTCATTATTTTCATTCATTGCTAACGCTCAAATTATCAAGAAAACAGTTTTTCCCCGGTCCGTGATTCCGCTAAGTAATGTAATGATGGAAGGCTTGCATTTTCTGTGCACCATACCGGTTATTGTCGTTTTTCTTTTTGTTTATGGCATGACGCCGTCTTTGTCCTGGGTTTGGGGTATACCACTCATTGCTATTGGCCAGGTGATTTTCACCTTTGGGGTTTCAATCATCTTTTCAACGTTGAATCTGTTTTTCCGTGACCTGGAGCGCTTTGTTAGTCTTGGAATTATGTTGATGTTTTATTGTACGCCGATTTTATATGCGTCTGATATGATTCCGGAAAAATTTAGCTGGATAATTACCTACAATCCGCTAGCGAGTATGATTCTTAGTTGGCGCGATTTATTCATGAATGGGACTCTAAATTATGAGTATATTTCAATACTTTATTTTACGGGAATCATTCTGACGGTTGTTGGTTTGTCTATTTTCAATAAATTAAAATATCGATTTGCAGAGATCTTGTAATGCACCCAGTTATAAACTTCAGTCATGTTACAAAAGAGTATCCTCTGTACCATCATATTGGCTCAGGAATCAAAGACTTAGTCTTCCATCCGAAGCGCGCCCTTCAGTTGCTGAAGGGGCGGAAATATTTAGCTATCGAAGACGTATCCTTTACTGTGGGAAAAGGTGAGGCTGTTGCCCTGATTGGACGTAATGGGGCAGGAAAGAGTACCTCGCTTGGCCTGGTTGCCGGGGTGATTAAGCCAACTAAGGGAACCGTCACCACTGAAGGACGGGTAGCATCGATGCTTGAACTCGGCGGAGGCTTTCATCCAGAGCTTACCGGGCGTGAGAATATTTATCTGAATGCAACTCTGCTGGGGCTACGGCGCAAAGAGGTCCAGCAACGTATGGAGCGTATTATTGAATTTTCGGAACTGGGAGAATTCATCGACGAGCCCATCAGAGTATATTCAAGCGGAATGCTAGCTAAGTTAGGTTTTTCGGTCATCAGTCAGGTTGAACCGGATATTTTAATTATTGATGAAGTTCTGGCTGTAGGTGATATCGCTTTTCAGGCTAAATGTATTCAGACCATCAGAGATTTTAAGAAAAGAGGCGTGACGATACTGTTTGTTAGCCACAATATGAATGACGTTGAAAAAATCTGCGACAGAGTCATCTGGATCGAAAATCATAGACTCAGGGAAGTGGGGTCAGCAGAGCGAATCATTGAACTGTACAAGCAAGCAATGGCTTAATCATTGGGTAATATAATGAACAATAGCGTTAAAATCTATACCAGCCACCATAAGCCTAGTGCTTTTCTCAATGCTGCAATTATCAAACCTCTGCATGTCGGCAAAGCCAATTCTTATAATGAGATTGGTTGCCCAGGAGATGACACTGGCGATAATATTTCCTTTAAGAATCCGTTTTATTGCGAACTGACTGCGCATTATTGGGTTTGGAAAAACGAAGAGTTGGCCGACTATGTCGGTTTTATGCACTATCGCCGTCATCTTAACTTTTCCGAAAAACAAAATTTTTCTGAGGATACCTGGGGGGTCGTGAACCATCCATGCATTGATGAAGAGTATGAGAAGACCTTTGGATTAAACGAAGAAACAATTCAACGGTGTGTTGACGGTATTGATGTCTTACTGCCCAAAAAATGGTCTGTCACTGCGGCGGGAAGTAAAAACAATTATGATCACTATGAACGAGGTGAATACTTACACATTCGTGATTATCAGGCTGCCATTGCCATCGTTGAAAAACTATATCCAGAATATAGTACGGCAATAAAAACATTCAATGATGCCAGTGATGGCTATTACACTAATATGTTTGTCATGCGCAAAGATATTTTTGTTGACTATTCAGAGTGGCTCTTTTCTATTCTGGATAATCTCGAAGATGCCATCTCGATGAACAATTATAATGCTCAAGAAAAACGCGTTATTGGGCATATAGCCGAACGGCTGTTTAATATTTACATTATTAAGTTGCAACAAGATGGTGAGCTTAAGGTAAAAGAATTACAGCGTACCTTTGTCAGCAATGAAACATTCAATGGTGCACTGAATCCAGTTTATGATTCTGCGGTTCCAGTGGTTATCAGTTTCGATGATAATTACGCAATCAGCGGTGGCGCATTAATTAATTCTATTGTCCGTCATGCGGATAAAAAGAAAAATTATGATATCGTCGTACTCGAAAACAAAGTCAGTTATTTGAATAAAACGCGGTTAGTAAATCTAACCTCTGGTCATCCGAATATTTCTCTTCGTTTTTTTGACGTAAATGCCTTCACTGAAATAAATGGTGTGCATACTCGAGCGCATTTTAGCGCATCAACGTATGCCCGTCTTTTTATTCCTCAACTGTTCAGACGATACGATAAAGTCGTATTTATTGATTCAGATACCGTTGTAAAAGCTGACCTGGGTGAACTGCTTGATATCCCTCTGGGCAACAATTTAGTTGCAGCGGTCAAGGATATCGTCATGGAAGGTTTTGTAAAATTTTCTGCAATGTCGGCATCAGATGATGGCGTTATGCCGGCAGGCGAATATTTACAAAAAACCTTAAATATGAATAACCCTGATGAGTATTTTCAGGCGGGCATTATTGTTTTTAATGTCAAACAAATGGTCGAAGAAAATACCTTTGCTGAATTAATGCGGGTATTAAAGGCAAAAAAATACTGGTTCCTCGACCAGGACATCATGAATAAAGTATTCTACTCTCGAGTCACATTTCTGCCATTAGAGTGGAACGTTTATCATGGTAATGGCAACACGGATGATTTCTTCCCTAATCTTAAGTTTGCAACGTATATGAAATTTTTAGCCGCTCGCAAGCAGCCTAAAATGATTCATTATGCGGGTGAGAACAAACCATGGAATACCGAAAAAGTCGATTTTTATGACGACTTTATTGAAAACATCGCTAACACTCCATGGGAGATGGAAATCTATAAACGACAGATGTCGTTAGCGGCTTCGATTGGCTTAACCCATAGCGAGCCGCAACAACAAATCTTGTTCCAGACCAAAATCAAGAACCTACTGATGCCTTATGTTAATAAATATGCACCAATAGGCACGCCAAGAAGAAACATGATGACTAAATATTATTACAAAGTACGCCGTGCTATTCTTGGATAATAAAAGAGACAACAGATGAAAACTAAAAAAATATTGATCGTAGGTGCTGGCTTCTCTGGTGCAGTTATTGGTCGCCAGCTTGCTGAGCAGGGACATCAAGTCCATATTATCGATCAGCGTGATCATATCGGGGGAAATTCCTATGATGCACGGGACGCTGAAACGAATGTGATGGTACATGTTTATGGACCCCATATTTTCCATACTGACAATGAAACAGTGTGGAACTATGTCAACGAGCATGCAGAGATGATGCCCTATGTGAACCGGGTTAAAGCGACAGTTAATGGTCAGGTATTTTCCCTGCCTATTAATTTGCATACCATCAATCAGTTTTTCTCAAAAACTTGTTCGCCTGATGAGGCCAGAGCGCTCATTGCTGAGAAAGGGGATAGCACTATTGCTGATCCACAAACTTTTGAAGAGCAAGCGTTACGCTTTATTGGTAAAGAGTTATATGAGGCCTTTTTTAAAGGCTATACGATTAAACAGTGGGGGATGCAACCCTCGGAACTGCCGGCATCTATTCTTAAACGTCTTCCTGTTCGTTTTAACTATGATGATAATTATTTTAACCACAAATTTCAGGGCATGCCGAAATGTGGTTATACGCAGATGATTAAGTCCATTCTCAATCATGAGAATATCAAGGTTGATTTACAGCGGGAATTTATCGTTGAAGAGCGAACTCATTATGATCACGTATTCTATAGCGGTCCATTAGATGCGTTTTATGGCTACCAATATGGCCGTCTGGGCTATCGAACATTAGATTTTAAAAAGTTTACCTACCAGGGTGATTACCAGGGATGCGCAGTGATGAATTATTGTTCTGTGGATGTGCCCTATACTCGCATCACTGAACATAAATATTTTTCTCCCTGGGAACAACACGACGGCTCTGTTTGTTATAAAGAGTATAGCCGTGCTTGTGAAGAAAATGATATTCCTTACTATCCTATTCGCCAGATGGGAGAGATGGCCCTTCTTGAAAAATACTTGTCACTGGCCGAGAATGAAACCAATATCACTTTTGTCGGCCGTCTTGGAACCTACCGTTACCTCGACATGGATGTGACCATCGCCGAAGCATTGAAAACGGCAGAAGTCTATTTAAATTCACTCACTGAAAATCAACCAATGCCTGTGTTTACGGTTTCTGTACGATGAAATATACGGCATTGATAGTGACATTCAATCGTCTCGGTAAACTGAAAAAAACCGTTGAAGAGACCCTCAAACTTGAATTCACTAATATTGTTATTGTCAATAACGGGTCCACGGATGGGACCCAAGCCTGGCTTTCGTCAATTGTTGATACACGAGTCATTGTATTAACTCTCACCGAGAATACCGGTGGGGCGGGGGGCTTTAAAACCGGTAGTCAGTATATCTGTGAACAGCTGGCAAGTGATTGGGTATTTTTCTACGATGACGATGCTTACCCGTATCCAGACACGTTGAGGTCCTTTTCACAGCTGGATAAGCGGGGATGTCGGGTATTTAGTGGACTGGTGAAAGATCCGCAAGGAAAACCGTGTCCGATGAATATGCCGTTCTCGCGTGTACCAACCTCACTTGGCGACACTGTACGCTATTTACGCTACCCTGGAGAGTTTATCCCGGCAGCTAATCGTTCTATGTTCGTACAAACGGTTTCATTTGTTGGGATGGTCATACATCGTGATCTGCTGGCGACCAGTCTTGACCACATCCATGAACAGCTTTTTATCTACTTTGATGATCTTTACTTTGGCTATCAGCTATCATTAGCTGGTGAGCAAATTATGTATAGCCCGGAGTTGCTTTTTTATCATGATGTAAGTATTCAGGGCAAACTTATTGCACCTGAATGGAAGGTTTACTATCTATGCCGTAATTTGATCCTGTCGAAGAAAATATTCCAGAAAAATGCCGTGTATAGCAATTCAGCGATAGCGATACGCATCCTAAAATATATATTAATCCTGCCATGGCAACGTCAAAAATATTCCTATATGAAATTTATTCTACGTGGAATTTCACATGGCATAAAAGGTATTAGTGGTAAGTATCATTAAGTGGGCATAGCAATGAGAAAATTGTGTTATTTCATAAATTCGGATTGGTACTTCGATTTACACTGGATCGATCGTGCCATCGCCTCCCGTGATGCAGGTTATGAGATTCACATCATCAGCCATTTTATTGATGACAACATAATAAATAAATTCAAAACATTTGGCTTTATTTGCCATAATGTTACTCTTGATGCTCAATCTTTTAATGCATTAGTTTTCTTTCGTACTTACCATCATGTACAAAAAATCATTAAAAATATAAAGCCGGATCTTTTGCATTGCATCACTATCAAGCCATGTTTGATTGGTGGCGTGCTCGCTAAGAAATTTAATCTACCGGTCATCGTAAGTTTTGTTGGGCTTGGAAGAGTATTTTCTTCAGACAGCATGCCTTTAAAATTATTGCGACAGTTTACTATTGCTGCATATAAATATATTGCCAGTAATAAGCGCTGTATATTTATGTTTGAACATGACCGAGACAGAAAAAAACTGGCTAAGTTGGTTGGACTCGAAGAACAACAGACGATTGTTATTGATGGTGCCGGCATTAATCCAGAGATATACAAATATTCTCTTGAACAGGATCACGATGTCCCTGTTGTATTGTTTGCCAGTCGTATGCTGTGGAGTAAAGGACTGGGCGACTTAATTGAAGCGAAGAAAATATTACGCAGCAAGAATATTCACTTTACTTTGAATGTTGCAGGAATTTTGGTCGAAAATGATAAAGATGCAATTTCCCTTCAGGTCATTGAAAATTGGCATCAGCAAGGATTAATTAACTGGTTAGGTCGTTCGAATAACGTTTGCGATCTTATTGAGCAATCAAATATCGTTGCTTTGCCGTCAGTTTATTCTGAAGGTGTTCCGCGAATTCTTCTGGAAGCATCTTCTGTGGGTCGCGCTTGTATTGCTTATGATGTCGGTGGTTGTGATAGCCTTATTATTGATAACGATAATGGAATTATTGTTAAAAGCAATTCACCTGAAGAACTGGCTGATAAACTTGCCTTTTTGCTTAGCAATCCTAAAGCACGCGTTGAAATGGGTATTAAGGGTAGGAAACGTATACAAGATAAATTTTCTAGTGTTATGATTATCGATAAAACATTGAAAATATATCATGATGTAGTTCGATGATGTGTAAGTTTCACATTTTTTATTGTGAAAAAACTTCATTGATAATACTAACGTTTATATAATGTAATTCAATTTACTACTAATGGTATTTTTATGGCTCATGAAAAAAGTGATATTATTGTTTCGGTCGTTATTCCTGTTTACAACGCCGAAGAGTATATTGCAGATACTCTAAAAAACATTGTTTCACAGTCATTGTATGAAATTGAAATTATAATAATCAATGATCATTCGAGTGATAATACATTAGATATTCTTAAGAAGATTGCATCCAGCGATGAAAGAATACAAATTATTGACAACGCTGTAAATATTGGAGCTGGCATATCACGTAATATAGGTCTTTCAGAAGCAAAGGGAGAATACATAATATTTCTTGATGATGATGATTATGTCGATACAAACATGTTGAAGCATATGTCTGATTATGCGGAGCTATCAGGGGCAGATATCGTTGTATGCAGAAGTCGCTCATTTAATCTACAATCTCTCCAGTATGCTCCAATGCCAGATTCGATTCGAAAAGATTTATTACCAGAAAAAGCAGTTTTCTCCCCTGGTGATATTGAACGAGACTTTTTCAGGGCATTTATATGGTGGCCATGGGATAAACTATTCCGACGTGAATTTATTATTAAGCACTCGTTGCGCTACCAAGATTTAAGAACATCAAATGATCTGTTTTTTGTGTGTGCATCTATGCTTAGTGCCGAAAAGGTAACTATTCTTGATGAAATATTGATTGCTCATACGATTAATCGAAAAACATCATTGTCTTCAACTCGCTCTGTTTCCTATCATTGCGCACTTGATGCTCTTGTTGCTCTAAGGGATTTTCTCTTTAAAAATGGCATGATGCAAAAGCGACAAAGGGATTTTTATAATTACATTGTCGTATTCCTTGAGTGGCACTTAAATACGCTATCGGGTGAAGCCTTTAATAAACTGTTTCAAAATGTGAAATTATTCATCAGCAGTTTTGATATCAATAATGAAGACTTTTATGACGAGTTTATTCTTTCTGCTTATCGACGTATTGCTGATATGTCTGCTGAAGAGTATCTTTTTTCATTAAAAGATCGGGTTCTTAATGAATTAGAAAATGCCCAACGAAATATTTTGACCTTACAAAACGAAGTTGAGGAGATAAAACAGCAGCTTCATCAAAAGGACGAAATGATTGCTTCTATGAAAAGGGAGAATTTAGCTATTAAAGCAGATAATAAAATTCTCGAAAATTACAATGAAGAGCTAAAGACTGTTCATGCGAAGTTTCTTAAACTACTCTCAAGCAAGGACTAGTATTTAAAAACGTACTTTATGAGTATGGCAATAATGCCCTCATAAAAAATGAGGGCGGCATAAAAATTACTAATAATTTATCGTTGACCTTCGCATTGCATCTGACGTTTTGATAACCATACAATCATCAATACATCGATTGGTCTCAGAAATTATTACGTTGTTAGATAGCTTGAAATTAAACCCTTTCATAATTCTGATCTCTTCAGCCATACCTTTGAGCGCCCAGGGCGCTGCTAATGAAATATTCCCAAACTCATCATATCTCTGCGTTTTTGTAAAGGCATTGTAAGCAGGATCTGTAAGATCAAACATTAATTTTCCTGTATAATGCTTAGGTACTTTATTAGTTATTTCCGCAGCAAGCGCCTGAATTTCAGAGCGTTGAGGAATAATAAATCCATTTATAATATTATACTGAGCTATTATCATAGTTGTTAAAGCGATAAGAGGCCAGACAAAGGCTTGCTTAAGTAGTCTACTGACAATGCTATTTATGCCAATAAGAAATAGAGTTGATATAATAAGTTCTAAGGCCACTAACGAGCGGAATGCTGCCCAATTTTCTTTTGTCGCTAAATTTGGAGCGTAGGAACCGATCCCGATCGCTATGACTATTAACGTTTTCCATCTGCCTGATTTTCCCATCAAAATAGTATATAAGCCGATTAAAATTGCAAACGCGGAGAACCAGGAATATATTTTTGCTGGTTGTATGTTATAGTTATTTACAGCGTTTATTAGTGATTCATTTATGAACCATTTCATTTTTCCACCGAAATCTGCGGTTAACTCAGCTCTCGATAATGATTCCCCATATAGCCAGACAGGAAATACTTTTGACATGATAAAACTGCCTGCAACACCAATAACTAAAATGATAAAACATGTCGCAACCTTTTTTACAGTTAAACTATTTTCTTTTTTTACGCAACTATCAAGCATAAAAAAGAATAAGAACGTAATTGCTGTCGGTTGATATATTGCAAATGCCACCCATAAGACAACAATGGATGCTAATTTTTCTGGCAATGACGACCGCTGCTTCGAATGTGGAAAGCATTTATTATAACTAATACCTGCAAGCAACACTGAAATAGTGAATGGGAAACATGTTGCCCATGAAGCATAAACTTGAAACGCAGGGAGTAGGCAAATTAACAGCGGAAATATTACTTTGAACGCGAGGTTGTCAAATATTTTTCTGCTGTCTATGAAGTTGTAAATGAAGCCACTTAAGGCAACAAGACTTAATATATTAAAAAGTCGCAAATACGAAAATGAAGAAATATCATTAATTAGCATTTGCCCATAGTAACGGAACACAGCATAAACGGGACGACCAGATTGGACATCCCACTGAAAAGAAGAGCCGTTTCTTGTTATAGCATCAAAGAATGTGGACCAGTCGTCTGAAAATGCATATGAAAAGAAAATTACTGGTGAAAATGTTAACATAAGCAAAAAGAAATAAAAAATGTAAACGTTTTTTTTATTTCCCTCTGCTAAAGGATTGATCAGATTTTGCATGTTATTTTCCATTGCTATCATTACCTACGCTTTCATCAATGAAATATTTAGGTCTATTTTTTGTCTCTATATAAATTTTGCCGACATATTCACCTATAATACCTAAGGAAAGCATTTGCACACCGCCAAGAAAGAATATAGCGATCATGACTGATGTCCATCCCTCAACTGTAGTACCAGTTGTTTTTTGAATTAAAGCATAAATCGCTGCGATGGTAGATATTATGCAAGTTATAAAACCTGTCATGGCTATAATTCGTAACGGTGTAACTGATAATGAGGTAATTCCCTCGAGAGCCAGCGCAAGCATTTTTTTAATTGGATATTTTGATTCGCCTGCAATTCTCTCTTCACGGCTATATTGCACCTCGATCGAAGGATATCCCACAAGAGGCACTAATCCACGTAAATATATATTTTGCTCTTTATATTGTTTCAAAGCCTCCAATGCGCGATTACTTAATAATCTATAATCGGCATGATTTGGAGTTTGATTTACTCCCATGTGGGACATGATTGCGTAAAATGCATTAGCTGTTGTGCGTTTAAAAAACGTGTCACTGTCTCGATTACATCTTACGCCGTATACTATGTCATATCCTTGGCTGTAAGCGTCGATCATTTTTTCGATGCAATTAACATCATCCTGTAGATCCGCATCGATGCTAATGGTTACGTCTGTATCGACCGTGCGTAACCCTGCCATTAAGGCAATTTGATGTCCTTTATTTCTTGATAATTTTATTCCTCGCACATAGCGATAAGCGGTTGAGGCATCTTTAATTTGCACCCAAGTATTGTCACGACTACCATCATCGACAAACAAAAGATAACTATTGTTGTTGATTTTATTTCTGGTTATCAATGAGTTTAGTACATTCGAAAGCTTTTCGAGACAGAAAGGGAAAGCCTCTTGTTCATTATAGCAGGGTACCACAATAGCTAAAGAAGGAGTGCTTTTTATATCAGTTGAGGTTGTCATTTCATCGCCCAGAACTTGTTTAAAATAAAACCTGTGATAGTGTATGTGAACATCCCAAGGATTTGTGCTGAATATATTTTTTCTGGCATAAAAACGAAAAATATTTTCATGACAATGATATTTGCCACATAACAAATGAAGCAAACACATAAGAATTTTATTAGTCTATTGATACTGATTGGTTGCGTAAATGTAAATATTGTGTTCACTATGAAGCTGAAAACGATACCTACCACATAACCCATCGCATTGGACAAATAAATACCTAAACCCAAATGCATTAGGATAAAAATTACAACTGCCGTAATTAGTGTATTGACTATACCAACTAACCCATATTTCATTAGTTGCCATAATGGGCCTGAACTTGGCATTATATACTCCGCTTGCGTTCCATTTGGTTGTTAAAGGCGGCAGCATTCTAACAAACTACATCTGTCATGTGAATCCAATTCACATCTGAAATATTAGGTTGTAAAGGATATTGGGGGTATTTCGAGTGCTGCGCGAAGGGATCATTTAGAAAGAGTAATTAATGGCGGTTTTATAACCGCCATGTCTTATATTACTTATGCCGTGCTCTTAAATTATCAATCACTTCCCCGAGATCCAGTCCCTGGTCCTGAAGCAGCACCAGCAGGTGATACATCAGGTCCGACGCCTCATTCTTCAGCTCGAAGCGGTCGTTCACCGTGGCGGCCAGCGCGGTCTCCACGCCTTCTTCCCCCACTTTCTGCGCAATACGCTTGGTACCGCTGGCATACAGCTTCGCCGTGTAGGAGCTCTCCGGGTCGGCGTGCTTGCGCTCGGCCAGCAACTGCTCAAGCTGATAGAGGAACAGCCACTGGTGGCCGGTTTCGCCAAAGCAGCTGGTGGTGCCTTTATGGCAGGTTGGGCCGATTGGGTTCACCAGTACCAGCAGCGTGTCGTTGTCACAGTCCGGGGTGATGCTTACTACGTTGAGGACATGGCCCGAGGTTTCACCCTTGGTCCACAGCCGCTGCTTGGTGCGTGAGTAAAAGGTGACCTTGCCGGTGGCTTCGGTTTTCTCCAGCGCCTCCTTGTTCATGTAGCCCAGCATCAGCACTTCGCCGGATACGGCGTGCTGCACGATGGCCGGCATCATGCCGTCCGTTTTTTCCCAGTCCAGCTGTTCAGTCAACATACCCTTATCTCCACGCCCTGTGCCGCCAGGTACGCTTTCAGTTCGCCAATATTAATAATCTGTTTGTGGAATACCGAGGCCGCCAGCGCGCCGTCAACGTCGGCGTCGCGGAAGGCTTCGAGGAAGTGTTCCATGGTTCCCGCGCCGCCGGAGGCGATCAGCGGCACATGGCACACCGCGCGGACCTTCGCCAGCTGCTGGAGGTCGTAGCCGTTGCGCACCCCGTCCTGGTTCATCATGTTAAGGACGATCTCGCCCGCGCCGCGCTTCTGCACTTCCTCCACCCAGTCGAGGGTTTCCCACTGTGTCACCCGGGTGCGGCTCTCGTCGCCGGTATACTGGTTGACGTGATACTTGCCGGTCTGTGCATCAAACCAGGTATCAATCCCCACCACAATGCACTGCACGCCAAAGCGGTCGGCAAGGCGGGTGATCAGCGTTGGGTCGGCGAGAGCAGGGGAGTTAATCGAGATCTTATCGGCGCCGAAGGAGAGGATCTGCGCTGCATCTTCCAGCGACTTGATCCCGCCCGCCACGCAGAAAGGAATGTCGATCACTTCCGCCACGCGCGAAACCCAGCTCTTGTCGACCACCCGGCCGTCGCTGGAGGCGGTGATATCATAGAACACCAGCTCGTCGGCCCCTTCGTCGGCATAGCGCTTGGCCAGCGGAACGATGTCGCCAATGATCTCGTGATTACGGAACTGCACGCCTTTCACTACCTGGCCGTCGCGGACGTCGAGGCAGGGGATTATCCGTTTTGCCAGCATTGAATGGCCTCCGTTACGTTGAATTTACCTTCCAGCAGCGCGCGACCAACAATCACGCCGCGCACCCCGGTGCCGCGCAGGGCGGCAATATCATTGAGATCGCCGATGCCGCCGGATGACTGAAACGCCACCTGCGGGTAGCGGGCGCAGACTTCCTCGTACAGCGAAACGTTAGAGCCCGCCAGCGTGCCGTCGCGGGAGATATCGGTGCACAGCACGTGCTGCAGACCGACCGGCAGATAGCTCTCCACCAGCTCCTCCAGCGTTACGCCGGAGTTTTCCTGCCAGCCGCTGACCGCCACCTGCTTGTTGCCGTCGGCGTCAATGCGCACATCGAGCGCCAGCACCAGCCGTTCAGGGCCAAAGCGTTTAAACCAGCCTTTTACTTCTTCCGGTGACTTCACCGCGGTGGAGCCGACCACCACGCGGGCGACGCCGGCCTCAAGCAGAGCCGCGACATCCGCTTCGGTCCGCACGCCGCCGCCAACCTGTACCGGGACGTCAACCCCGGCGACCAGCGATTTCAGCAGCGGGATCTGGCGCTTCGCCGGATCCTTCGCCCCGGTCAGGTCCACCAGGTGCAGGACTTCCGCTCCCTGAGCGGCATAGGACTGCAGGCGCGGCAGCGGATCGCTGCCATAGTCGCGCTGCTGGTCGTAATCGCCCTGATGGAGACGAACGACGGTGCCGTCGATTAAATCTAAAGCAGGAATAATCATCACATCTCCAGGAAGTTTTTCAGCAGCTGCGCCCCGGCGCTTCCGGAGCGCTCCGGGTGGAACTGCACGCCAAAGAAGTTATCTTTCTGCACCGCGGCGGTGAACGCCTCCCCGTAATTACACTGGGCAATCGTGTACGGGTTGACCGGCATGGCGTAGCTGTGCACGAAGTAGAAATAGGCGCCTTCTTCAATGCCGCGGAACAGACGATCGCCCGCTTTGGCATATACCCGGTTCCAGCCCATGTGCGGCAATGGCAGGCCGTGGTCGGTCATCTTCGGCACCTCTTCTTCGATAATGCCCAGCAGATCGACGCCGTTGTTCTCCTCGCTGCGCTTGCCGAGCAGCTGCATGCCCAGGCAAATCCCCAGCACCGGCTGGGTACAGGCTTTGATCAGGTCGATCAGCTCCCGGTCGCGCAGCTGATCCATCGCCGCCTGGGCGGTGCCGACGCCGGGAAGAAACAGTTTATCGGCACGCAATACCACTTCCGGATCGCGGCTGACCAGCGGCTCATAGCCGTGGCGGCCAATCGCCGATTTCACCGAATTGAGGTTGGCGCAGCCGGTATCAAGGATCACCACATTCATTACAGCACCCCTTTGGAAGACGGCAGGGCATCGCCCTGGACGCGGATCGCCTGGCGCAGCGTACGGCCAAAGGCTTTGAACAGGCTCTCCACGCGGTGGTGATCGTTCTTACCCTTGGTTTTCAGGTGCAGGGTCACCGCCATGGTGTAGGAGAGCGAGCGGAAGAAGTGTTCCACCATCTCGGTGCTCAGATCGCCGACGCGCTGATAGGTGAAGTCCGCCTTATACTCCAGGTGCGGGCGGCCGGAGATATCCAGCGCGCAGCGGGCGAGACACTCGTCCATCGGCAGCACGAAGCCGAAGCGGTTAATGCCGCGCTTGTCGCCGAGCGCCAGCTTCAGGGCTTCGCCGAGGGCCAGGCCGGTATCCTCCACCGTGTGGTGATCGTCGATGTACAGATCGCCGCCGACGTTAACCTCCATGCGGAAGCCGCCGTGGGTGGCGATTTGGTCGAGCATATGGTCAAAAAAGCCGACGCCGGTGTGGATCTTGCTGCCGCCTTCGCGGTCCAGCCATACTTTCACATCCACCTGGGTCTCTTTGGTGATGCGCTCGACGTGGGCATAGCGGTCGCGACGGGTCAGTTGCTCGCAGATGGTCGGCCAGTCCAGGGTCTCACGGTCATAGCGCAGGCCGGTAATCCCCATGTTATCCGCCAGCTCGAGGTCGGTGGCCCGGTCGCCAATCACATAGCTGTGGGCTTTATCCAGCACACCCTCTTCCAGCCACGGCAGCACCAGCTGCGTTTTCGGCTTGCGGCAGGCGCAGTTGTCGCCCGGGAAGTGCGGACAAATCAGCACCTCTTCGAAATTGACGCCCTGCGAGGCGAAAATCTGCATCATCAGGTTGTGCGGGCCATCAAACGCTTCCTGCGGCAGGCTGTCCGTCCCCAGACCATCCTGATTGGTGATCATCACCAGCTTATAGCCTTCCTGCTGCAGCTTAAGCAGCGCCGGGATCACCTGCGGCTCAAACGCCAGCTTGTCGAACCGGTCCACCTGGAAATCCTCCGGTGGTTCGGAAATCAGGGTGCCGTCACGGTCAATAAAGAGATACTTCTGGGTCATACATTCTCCGCAGTCAAGGCGTCAATCACGCGCTGGCTCTCGGCACGGGTACCGATAGTGATACGCAAACAGCCGCTTAATGAAGGTTGTTTATTCTGGTCACGTAAGATAATGCCCTGATCCCACAAAGATTTAAACACTGCGCTGGAGGCGGTTATCCGCGCCAGGACATAGTTCGTTTCGGAATCGAAGACCTGCTCTACGCAGGCGATGCCGCGCAGTTGTTCCACCAGGTAGCGGCGCTCGTCAAGGATCTGCGTGACGCGCTGGCGCATTGCCGCGATGCCTTCCGCGCTCAGGGCCTGGGCGGCGATATCGGCCACCGGCGTGGAGAGCGGGTACGGGGCGATCACTTTCAGCAGCACGTTAATCACCTCGGCGTTGGCGAGGGTGAAGCCGCAGCGCAGGCCGGCGAGGGCGAAGGCTTTGGACAGCGTGCGCAGCACCACCAGGTGTGGATAGTCGCTGAGCCAGCCGGCCAGCGTCGCCTGCGGGCAGAATTCAATGTAGGCTTCGTCGGCCACCACGATGGCTTTGCCGCGGGTCATCTCCAGCAGGTCGCGCATCGACTGCGGGTCGATAATCTGCCCGGTCGGGTTGTTCGGGCTGCAGACGAAGACCACCTTCACCCCGTCCAGTTGCGCTTCGATACCCGGCAGGTCGAGCTGCCAGTCGGCCAGCGTCGGCACAGTGCGGCATTCGACGCCGATGGTTTCGGCGCTGACGCTGTACATGCCGTAGGTCGGCGGGCAGTAGAGCACGGCGTCCTCACCTGGTTCACAGAAGGCGCGGATCAGCAGCTCGATGCCTTCGTCGGCGCCGCGGCTGACCAGCACCTGCTCCGGTTTGACCTCGGCGTAGCGGGCGTAGCTCTCAATCACGGCCTTCGGCTGCGGCTCCGGATAGCGGTTCAGCGTCTGCTCGGTCAGCTGGAAGGCCACGGCGGTGGGGAATTCGTTGGCGTTGAGCCAGACATCGCCTTTACCGCCCAGGCGGCGAGCGGATTGATACGGGGTCAGCGCGCGGACGTTGGCGCGGGCTAAATCTTCAATGCTCATGCTTGCTCCTTCAGGGCGGCAACGCGCAGCGTTACGGCGTTTTTGTGGGCGTCAAGGCGCTCGGCGGCGGCCAGGATCTCAATCGTTGAGGCGAGGGCGGCAAAGCCGTCGCGCGACAGCTCCTGCACGGTCATCCGCTTCTGGAAGTCAGCCAGACCGAGGCTTGAGCAGGTGGCGGTATAACCATAGGTCGGCAGGACGTGGTTGGTGCCCGAGGCGTAGTCGCCCGCGGATTCCGGTGACCAGTCACCGAGGAAAACCGAGCCGGCGCTGGTGATGCTGTCCACCAGCTCGCGGGCCTGACGGGTCTGAATGATCAGGTGCTCCGGGCCGTACTGGTTGGAGATAGCCACGCACTGCGCCAGGTCGCGGGCCACGATGATCCGGCTGGCGGAGAGCGCCACGCGGGCGGTTTCTGCGCGCGGCAGGGCGGCCAGCTGGCGTTCAACCGCCTCGGCGACACGGCTGCCCATCCCGGCGTCCGGGGTCAGGAGGATCACCTGCGAGTCCGGGCCGTGTTCTGCCTGCGACAGCAGGTCGGAGGCAACAAAGTCCGGGTTAGCGCCGCTGTCGGCGATCACCAGTACTTCCGACGGGCCGGCCGGCATGTCGATCGCCGCCCCGTCCAGACGCTGGCTGACCTGGCGTTTGGCTTCCGTCACGTAAGCGTTGCCCGGGCCAAAGATTTTATCCACCTTCGGCACCGACTCGGTACCGAGGGCGAGGGCGGCGATGGCCTGCGCGCCGCCGACGTTAAAGATGGTTTTCACGCCGCACAGCTGCGCGGCATAGAGGATCTCATCGGCAATTGGCGGCGGCGAGCAGAGCACCACCTGCTGACAGCCGGCGATGCGCGCCGGCGTCGCCAGCATCAGCACCGTGGAGAACAGCGGCGCTGAGCCACCCGGAATGTACAGCCCGACGGAGGCGATAGGGCGGGTAACCTGCTGGCAGCGCACGCCCGGCAGCGTTTCGACATCCACCGCCTGCAGCTGCTGCGCGTTGTGGAAGGTCTCGATGTTTTTCACCGCCACCGCCATCGCCTGCTTCAGCTCGTCGCTGAGGCGTTCACCGGCGGCGGCGATCTCCGCCTCACTCACCTGCAGCGCGGCGACGGTGGTTTTATCAAACTTCGCGCTGTATTCGCGCAGCGCCGCGTCGCCGTTGGCTTTGACGTTATCGAGGATCTCCGCCACCGTTTTACTGATGCTGTCGGAGGCGGAAATCGCCGGGCGCGTTAAGAGTTGTTGCTGTTGGTCTGCACTACAGCCGTTCCAGTCGATGATTGTGTTGAAGCTCATGATTGTTTTCCCCTGTGTGTCCCGTGACCGGCTGGCCGATTACTCCATCATCTTCTCAATCGGCAGCACCAGAATGGAGCTGGCGCCCAGCGCTTTCAGTTTTTCCATGGTCTCCCAGAACAGGGTTTCGCTGCTGACCATGTGCATCGCTACGCGCTGCTTGTCGCCTGCCAGCGGCAGAATAGTCGGACGCTCGGCGCCCGGCAGCAGGGCCACCACTTCTTCCAGACGTTCGGTCGGGGCGTGCATCATGATGTATTTCGACTCGCGAGCCTGGATCACACCCTGAATACGGGTCAGCAGGCGGTCGATCAGCTGCTGTTTGGCGTCGGCCATCTCGCCGTCGCGCTGGATCAGGCAGGCTTTGGAGCGGTAAATCACTTCCACTTCGCGCAGGCCGTTGGCTTCCAGGGTGGCGCCGGTGGAGACGAGGTCGCAGATAGCGTCGGCGAGGCCGGCGCGCGGCGCTACTTCCACGGAGCCGTTCAGCAGACAGGATTTAAAAGAGATACCTTTTTGATCGAGGTAGCGCTTCAGCAGGTGCGGGTAAGACGTGGCGATGCGTTTGCCGTCCAGCGCCGCCGGGCCGTTCCAGGCTTCATCCACCGGGGTCGCCAGCGACAGGCGGCAGCCGCCGAAGTCCAGACGGCGCAAGGTGAAGTAGCGCGGGTCTTCGCCCTGGGCGCGGCGGCTGAGCAGCTCTTCTTCCAGCACGTTTTCGCCGATAATGCCGAGGTCGACAACACCGTCCATCACCAGGCCCGGGATATCGTCATCACGCACGCGCAGAATGTCGATTGGCATATTTTCCGCCAGCGCAATCAGACGCTGGGTGTGCAAATTGACTTTAATGCCGCAGCGGCTGAGTAATTCGCGTGAATCTTCGCTTAAACGGCCTGATTTCTGAATAGCTATGCGTAAACGGGTGTTGTCTAACATTGTTCTTTTCCTCTAAATACCTGTCTGAATCTGCTTGAATTTGGTCCAAAAAAAAGCCCCCGGAAGTGAATCTTACGGGGGCTCTCTGCGCGTTCATGCACCACTGGAAGATCCAAATGTCTTCCAGCACACATCGCCTGAAAGACTAGTCAGGATGATGGTGATGATGGTGGTGTTTAAATTGAACGCGGTTCATATAAATTCTCTGTGAATGACTATGCATTTGATGTCCTTTAACCTAAACCACTTCAGCCGCAGAAAGCAAGGGCTTTTTTCTATCATTAATTCATTTCACATTGAGGGAAGAAATTGTCAGTTGCCGCTGGCTGGCGTAGCCTGTAATCAGCACAGCGAAAGAGTCAGGAGCCTGGGATGAAAAAGGTCGCGATAGTCGGTTTGGGATGGCTGGGGATGCCGCTGGCGCTGTCGTTAATGGCGCGAGGCTGGCAGGTCACCGGGAGTAAAACCACGCAGGATGGCGTGGAGGCGGCGCGGATGTGCGGGATCGATAGCTATCCGCTGCGCCTGGAGCCGCAGCTGGTCTGTGATACCGAGGACCTCGACGCGCTGATGAACGTCGATGCGCTGGTGATCACACTGCCCGCCCGGCGTACCGGGGCGGGAGAAGGGTTTTATCTGCAGGCGGTGCAGGAGATTGTCGATACCGCGCTGGCGCACCATATTCCACGCATCGTCTTCACCAGCTCCACCTCGGTGTATGGCAATGTCAACGGTACGGTGAAAGAGAACACGCCGCGCCTGCCGCAGACCGCCAGCGGGCGGGTGCTGAAGGAGCTGGAGGACTGGTTACACAATTTGCCGGGGACGTCGGTGGATATCCTGCGTCTGGCCGGGCTGGTGGGGCCTTCCCGTCATCCAGGACGTTTTTTTGCCGGCAAGTCAGCGCCGGATGGCCAGCACGTGGTCAATCTGGTGCATCTTCAGGATGTGGTGGCCGCTATTGAACTGCTGCTGCAGGCTCCGAAGGGCGGGCACATCTATAATCTATGTGCGCCCCGCCATCCGGCACGCGGCCTCTTTTACCCGCAGATGGCTCGCGAGCTGGGGCTGCCGCCGCCGGTGTTCAGCGACAGCCCGGACGGCGGTCAGGGCAAGATTGTCGATGGCAATCGTATCTGCAATGAGCTGGGGTTTGAGTACCAGTACCCCGATCCGCTGGTGATGCCGATGGAATGATCCGCCAGCGGTGATTCGCATACCGTAAGGGGGAGCGATGAAACCACTGCTGGATGTCCTGGTGATCCTGGATGCTCTGGAAAAAGAGGGGAGCTTTGCCGCCGCATCGGCAAAGCTCTATAAAACGCCCTCGGCGCTGAGCTACACCATTCACCGGCTGGAAAGCGATCTCAATATTCAGCTGCTCGACCGCAGCGGCCACCGCGCACGCTTTACCCCCACCGGACAGATGTTGCTGGAGAAAGGGCGGGAGGTGCTGCATATCGCTCGCGAACTGGAGAACCGGGCGGTTAAGCTGCAGCAGGGGTGGGAGAATAGTCTGCGCCTGGCCGTGGACAGCACGTTTCCCGTGGCGCAACTCTCACCGCTGATCGCGGCATTTTATCAACAGCAGCCGCTGACCCGGCTGCACTTCACGCTTAACCCGTCGCTGCTGGACTGGCAGCCGCTCACTGGCGGGCAGGCCGATCTCCTGCTGGGGGCGCTCGGCGATCCGCCGCCGCTAAGCGGCTATGATTATCTTCCCCTTGGCGAACTGGAACTGCTGCTGGTGGTTTCCCCACTGCACCCGCTGGCCCGGCACAGTCCTCCGCTGAGCTGGCGGACCCTGCGCCGTTACCGGGCGGTGGCCACCGGCGAGGGTGGGGCGCTGCTCAGCGATCAGGAGACCCTGACGGTGTGTGACGCCGCGGGGCAGCTGGCGCTGCTGCGCATGGGGCTGGGCTGGGGCTGTCTGCCGCGCTACCAGGCGCAGGGGCTGCTGGATAGCGGTGAGCTTATTAGCCTGGTCGTGCGCGGGCGGTCGCCTCGTCAGCGCGCCTGGATTGCCTGGAATGACGCTACCTGCGGTTTGGCCAGTAAATGGTGGCGTGAAGCGCTATTAGCAAATAGTGCTATTTTTACAGTTTATAATACGGAAATCGTATAGATATTAGCACGTTAAAAAATATGCTTACGCAGTGAACTTCATAACATCTTGTCAACGCCGTTGAATTTGTTGCAAAATATGCGGCCTGAAAACCAGAGACTAGCCGACGCTTTTTTTTAAAGTGTCGGTTATTTTTTTGGTCGAAAGACACATCATTCAATACCAAGAGGCCGGGCTTCGTACCGGATAGATATTTACTAAAAACCGACAGTCGTTGTCGCTGAGGAATAGAAAGAAATGGGGCAATTTTTTGCTTACGCGCTGGCGTTCACCGTAAAAGGGGATAACTATGTCGCATAACGCTACTCCAAATACCTCTCGCGTGGAATTACGTAAAACGCTTACGTTAGTTCCGGTTGTAATGATGGGCCTGGCCTATATGCAGCCGATGACGCTGTTCGATACGTTTGGTATCGTCTCTGGTATGACCGACGGTCACGTGCCGACGGCCTACGCCTTTGCGTTAATCGCTATCCTGTTTACTGCCCTGAGCTATGGCAAGCTGGTACGTCGTTACCCTTCCGCCGGCTCGGCGTATACCTATGCGCAGAAATCCATTAGCCCGACCGTAGGCTTTATGGTGGGTTGGTCTTCGCTGCTCGACTACCTGTTCGCGCCGATGATCAACATTCTGCTGGCAAAAATCTATTTTGAAGCGCTGGTGCCTTCGATTCCGTCGTGGGTGTTCGTTATCGCGCTGGTCGCCTTTATGACCGCCTTTAACCTGCGCAGCATTAAATCCGTGGCCAACTTCAACACCGTGATTGTGGTGCTGCAGGTGGTGCTGATTGCCGTCATTCTCGGCATGGTGATTTATGGCGTGTTTGAAGGCGAAGGCGCCGGTACGCTGGCCAGCAGCCGGCCGTTCTGGTCCGGTGACGCGCATGTGATCCCGATGATTACCGGGGCGACGATCCTGTGCTTCTCGTTTACCGGCTTTGACGGCATCAGCAACCTGTCTGAAGAGACCAAAAATGCAGAACGCGTCATTCCGCGCGCGATCTTCCTGACCGCGCTGATCGGCGGCCTGATCTTCATCTTTGCCACCTACTTCCTGCAGCTGTACTTCCCGGATATCTCGCGCTTTAAAGATCCGGATGCGTCACAGCCGGAAATTATGCTCTACGTAGCAGGTAAAGCCTTCCAGGTGGGCGCGCTGATCTTCTCCACCATCACCGTACTGGCGTCCGGTATGGCGGCGCACGCTGGCGTGGCGCGTCTGATGTACGTTATGGGCCGCGACGGCGTGTTCCCGAAAAGTTTCTTCGGCTACGTCCACCCGACCTGGCGCACCCCGGCGATGAACATCATCCTGGTTGGCGCTATTGCGCTGCTGGCGATTAACTTCGACCTGGTGATGGCGACGGCGCTGATTAACTTTGGTGCGCTGGTGGCGTTTACCTTCGTTAACCTGTCGGTGATTTCGCAGTTCTGGATCCGTGAGAAACGCAACAAGACGCTGAAAGACCACTTCCAGTATCTGTTCCTGCCGATGTGCGGCGCCCTGACCGTTGGCGCCCTGTGGGTCAACCTGGAAGAGAGCTCAATGATTCTGGGCCTGATCTGGGCCGGTATCGGTCTGGTCTACCTGGCCTGCGTGACCAAAAGCTTCCGCAACCCGGTGCCGCAGTACGAAGATGTGGCCTAAGGCATAGCGTAGTGTGAATGAGAAAAGCCGGAGGGAAACCTCCGGCTTTTTTTTCGCTTGGCTCGGTGCGATATCTTTTGCCCGGCGGCGCTGCGCTTGCGCGGGCCTACGGTGATGGTTAACCTTCTGAAATTTAATGGTTATGTAGGCCGGGTAAGCGAAGCGCCACCCGGCAATATGTTGGGCACGGAAACGACGACCGGACGGTTCCCTCTCCCTCCGGGAGAGGGTTAGGGTGAGGGGAAGCACTGCAGTGTGGTTGTTTATGTTATCGGTGGCTTCAGCGTAGTTTGCGCTCCCGATTAGTCTTCTGCGTTATGTCTCTTATGGTGCTGGGAGCGCACAGGGGGCGGCCAGTCGCCGCCGCCCCCTGTACCCCCGGGCTCCGGCCGGCAAAATCGCCACTGCGTGGTACCTTCGACTTATCCCTGCAGGCTTCGGGTCGGGCCGAGGCAGCGTCCCTGCAAAACACGGCCCTCAGCCCGCATCCATGCGGGCTGCCCCGGCCTGCCGGGAACGTCTCAGCGATTTTGAGGCCGCCAGCACCGGCAGTTTCAGTGGCCCCTGATCCAGTGGTGATTTGGGGTTGTAGGCTGGGTAAGCGAAGCGCCACCCGGCACAAAAGCGGCTCCGCGCCCGCTGTCCTTGCCCGGCGGCGCTGCGCTTGCCGGGCCTACGGTGTTGAGTAACCTTCTTATATGTAAATGTCTTTGTAGGCCGGGTAAGCGAAGCGCCACCCGGCAACATGTTGGGCACGGAGCCTGATGTATTGCCCGGCGGCGGGGAGACTGTTATCGGTTTACCACGTTCTCAGACTCCGTAGGCCGGGTCAGGCGCAGCCGCCACCCGGCAATATGTTGGGCACGGAAACGACGACCGGACGGTTCCCTCTCCCTCCGGGAGAGGGTTAGGGTGAGGGGAAGCATTGCAGTGTGGTTGTTTATGTTATCAGTGGCTTCAGCGTAGTTTGCGCTCCCGGTTAGTCTTCTGCGTTATGTCTCTTATGGCGCAGGGAGCGCACAGGGGGCGGCCAGTCGCCGCCGCCCCCTGTACCCCCGGGCTCCGGCCGGCAAAATCGCCACTGCGTGGTACCTTCGACTTATCCCTGCAGGCTTCGGGTCGGGCCGAGGCAGCGTCCCTGCAAAACACGGCCCTCAGCCCGCATCCATGCGGGCTGCCCCGGCCTGCCGGGAACGTCTCAGCGATTTTGAGGCCGCCAGCACCGGCAGTTTCAGCGGCCCCTGATCCAGTGGTGATTTGGGGTTGTAGGCCGGGTAAGCGAAGCGCCACCCGGCACAAA
Organism: Klebsiella sp. 10982; assembly: GCF_048589245.1. NCBI lineage: Bacteria > Pseudomonadati > Pseudomonadota > Gammaproteobacteria > Enterobacterales > Enterobacteriaceae > Klebsiella > Klebsiella sp. 10982. The sequence goes on along the minus strand of NZ_JBMAXV010000012.1, from coordinate 79,316 downwards.
AGCGGCTCCGCGCCCGCTGTCCTTGCCCGGCGGCGCGGCGCTTGCCGGGCCTACGGTGATGGTTAACCTTCTGAAACTTAATTGTTATGTAGGCCGGGTAAGCGAAGCGCCACCCGGCAGAAACCCGCGTAAAGCGCTAAAACGCGAGTGTGGTTGGGTCAGCCGCAGGGGGCTGCGGCTTGTTTATAGCGGCGGCGGTTCGAAGCAGAGGCTGCGCTCCAGGCACTCGTCGCAGCTTGGCGATCGGCAGACAATCTCCCCCTGCGATTGCAGGCAGCGCTGGCGGTAAAAGAACTTTTTCCAGCGCATATGGTGGACGTTCTGCACCACCAGCTGTGGAAAGCAGTCGCTCATCAGTCGGCCCAGTTCCGCCCGCGAATCGAGTCCCAGATCCTCCCACAGATGGTTAAACGCCAGCGCCACCTCGGCAACGATCTGCGCCATCGGTTCAGCTCCCGGCACCATCCACTCCGTCAGCCACTGCCCCAGCTGCCGACGCTCTTCGTCGCGGGTGGCATTCAGCTCGGTCATCAGCCGACGGCGGCTCAGCGTCGCGCTGTCCAGCGGCGTCGCCACCTCGCCCAGCCGCTGCTGCAGCGACCGCCATGCAGCGGGAGTCAGCCCCATCCGCAGCGGAAAGCAGCCTTTTCCGGCGTGATACAGTCGCCACAGGCGGGTCAACCAGTCGACGGGCGCCATCAGGCGACTCCCTGACGCAGGCGCGATGCCGCCAGGCTCTGGCGCCGCCGCTGCCACCAGGCGGGCAGCACCTCAGCGACCGAACGCCACGCGCCGTCCACCTGCGGCTCAATGCCCTGCAATTCCAGTTGCTGCCATGGCGTATGGCCGATACGCACGCAGAACACCGCTTTTACGTCGGCGAGCAGCGCCAGCAGCGCCGCCAGTCTGGCCTCGTTCTCCTGGGGATCACACTCCTCTTCGCCGCGGCAATATTTTGGCGTAAAGCGCTCGCCCACCAGCACCATACCGGCGGCCGACAGGCTGTAGATCGAGAAGCGGTCGGCATGGCCAAAATGACAGTCAATGACCTCGCCGTGGCGGGAGGCCACGGCCACCAGACAGGCGTCATCCGCGTCCGACTCCCCCTGCGTGGCGAGGCTGGCATGAAGTTCGGCGCGCTGGTGGAGGATGGGCAGCCAGTCGGGGAGGCTGTCCGGGTCCGGCAGCCGGGTGAACTGCTGGCTGCGATCTTCGCCCAGCATGCCGATGGCGTCGGCACGGCACTGGTGGCAGTGGGTCATCTGCGGCATCACCTCCCCGCACTGGCTGCGGATCGCGGCGAGCATCCCGGCGTCCGGCTCCGGCTGGCCGTTGAGACCAAAAACCGTGCCGTGCTCCGGTCTGGCAATCAGCGGCATAATATTGTGAATAAACGCGCCACTTTCCCGCAAACGACGGCCGACCTCAGCCATGCCGCCGTCGTTGATCCCCGGGATCAGCACCGAGTTTATCTTGACCAGCACTCCCGCGGCGGTCAGCCTGCGGACTCCTTCAAGCTGGCGGGCAATCAGGATCTCCCCGGCTTCCCGGCCGCAGTAGCGTTCGCCGTCGAGCCACAGCCAGGCATAGATTTGCCCGGCGATATCGGCATCCAGGGTATTGATGGTCACCGTGACGTGATCCACGCCGACCTCCAGCAGGCGATCGACCGCGTCGGGCAGCATCAGCCCGTTGGTCGACAGGCATAATTTGAGGTCCGGAAGCTGGTCGCGGACCAGCTCCAGGGTGCGGAAGGTGCGGGTCATATTGGCCAGCGGATCGCCGGGCCCGGCTATGCCGACCACCGACAGCTGCGGGATGGCCTGGGCCACCTGGCGCACTTTCAACACCGCCTGCTCGGGGGTCAGCAGCGTCGATGACACCCCGGGACGGGACTCATTGCTGCAGTCGAATTTACGGTTGCAGTAGTTGCACTGCAGATTGCAGGCCGGGGCGACCGGAAGATGCATCCGGGCGAAACGGTGGTGCCCGCTGCGGGAGTAGCAGGGGTGCGCGGCGACCTTGTCGGCCACCCGCGGCGCTAACGCGCTGGCGTCCGCCGACTGACAGGCGTTACCGCCGGAAAAAGAAGAGCAGGAAGTCATGGTCGTACCTTCATGGTTGGGCGATACCTTCCTGCTGCAAACGACGTACCAGAGACGAATTTTTTATCTGACTGAAAAATAAAGCGTTATCCCGCATCCCTGCGGCACAACATTGTCGCGTTCCTGCCGCACTGACGACAATGTCCTGAACCTGACACCGCGGCCTACAGACGCGGCAGGGTGATATCCATGATCTGGATCCGGTAAGCGACCTGGCGCGGCGTCATCCCCAGCAGCCGTGCCGCCTTGGCCTGCACCCAGCCCGCTTTTTCCAGCGCGGCGATCAGTCGCTGGCGTTCGTCCAGGCTGTTGTCCAGCCAGCTGTCTTCCGCTGGCCCGCTGGCGGGCAGGGCTTTGGCGGGACGATCCTGGTGAGTGAAGAGGATCACGTCGCGATCGATCAGGCCACTCTCCGACATCACTGCCGATCGTTCGAGGCAGTTCTCCAGTTCGCGAACGTTACCCGGCCAGCTGTACTCCATCAGCAGGCGGATCGCGCCCTCGCTGATCCGCAGCGTGCGCCCCTGATGCTGGCCGATTTTGCGCACCAGGAAGTGCGCCAGCTCGGCGATGTCCTCCTGACGCTCGCGCAGCGGGGGCAGGGCGATGGGCATCACGTTCAGACGATAGTAGAGATCCTCGCGGAAATGGCCCAGCCGGACCTCCTCCTCCAGGTGACGGTTGGTGGCGGCGATGATGCGGACATTCACCCGCAGGGTCTCATCGCCGCCGACCCGCTCCATCTCCCCCTCCTGGAGGATACGCAGCAGCTTGGCCTGGAACGAGGCGCTGCTTTCACCAATCTCATCGAGGAACAAGGTGCCGCCATCCGCCAGCTCAAAACGTCCTTTACGCTGACGCACCGCCCCGGTAAAGGCGCCTTTCTCATGGCCGAACAGTTCGCTTTCCAGCAGGGTGTCCGGCAGCGCCGCGCAGTTAAATTTGACGAAGGCGGCGCCAGCCCGTGGCGAATGGTGATGGATGGCATTGGCGATCAGCTCTTTCCCGGTGCCGCTTTCGCCGCGCACCAGCACGGTGGTGTCCCAGCGCGAAACCTGACGGATCACCTCCACGATCTGGCGCATCGCCGGGCTCTTGCCGACCATATTGTCAAGGCCCACGCCGCGGGACGACGAGCAGGCCGGCGGCCGTTCCACCTTCGGCGGCTGGCGGCTCGACAGGGCGGGTGAGGCAGGAAGGATCATCAGCCGGATGGTCTGGGCGACGAGGTTGGCGACGGTTTCGAGAAAACGGGTGCAGGCCGGCAGCCGCTCTTCCTGGCGCGCCATCGGCTGGGCCGCCAGCACCCCTATTGGCCGGGCGTTGGGCCCCATCAACGGTACGGCGATAAACGGCAGATCGTAATCGTAGAGGCTCAGGCGGTCGAGAAAACGCTGATCGTCGGCGACCCGGGGCAGCACCAGCGACTGCCCCTGGGCCAGCACGGTCCCCACCAGTCCCTCGCCGGGGCGATAGCGGATCTGCGTGCTGCCGGGGAGGGGCTGCTGGCCGGTTTGCTGCAGCGCTTCGATACTGAGGATCTCCTGCTCGCTGTCGTACAGGCAGATCATCCCGTGCTGCATAAAGGCATCGTTGTGTAATACGCTGAGCACCTCCTGCAGCGTTTTGCTGGCCTCGGTGGCCCGGCTCAGCACCACGCTTATCCGCTGCATGGCGGTGAACTGCTGAGAGAGGTCGAAGCGTCTGACGGTGGTGTCCGGGTCGGATTCAGGGATCATGCTTCACCTCCGGTCAGGGTGTTAAACAGCGGGAAACGCAGGGTCAGGCAGGTGCCGCCCTGCGGTCGGGAAGCCAGCTCAATGGCCCCGCGATGGTGCGCCACCAGGGTCTGGATCAGCCGCAGCTCCATGCCTTTGCCCGGCGAGTTCAGCGCGTCGGGGGAGTGAGCGTAGCGCACCTGCAGCAGCGGTACGTTGTCAGTCAGATACAGCGACAGCCAGCCGTCGTTCTCCTCGGCGTAGAGCTGCATCGCCAGCGGCACGGAGGGGAGTTCGGCGGCGAGGGCCAGGGTGCGATCGAGCCACAGGCTTAAGCACGCCAGCAGTGGGGTGCGCTGGCCAAAGCCGATCAGATGCGGTGAGGCCATGTCGACCTGCAGCCCGTCGGGATCGAAGCGGGTACGGTAGAGGGCGCACAGATCGTCGAAAAAGGGCTGCAGCGGCCAGACGGCGGGGTTTTCGAGTTCCAGCGATGGGCGACAGCGCTGGAGCCGCGCCATCGCCTCTTCCCCTTCACGCCAGGCGGCCTCCAGCGCCACATTCCCGCTTCCCTCGCCGTTCAGCCGACGGGCTGCCGCCAGCATATTAATCGGGCAGTTCAGCTGGATCAGCGCGGCGTCCAGCGACTCGCGGATCGCCGCCAGCAGCTTGCCGGCGGTCATTTGCTGCTTCAGCCGGTCAAGGCGCCCTTGCTCCTGCTGCTGACGCTGCTGGGTACAGTCGGCGATCACCACCAGGGTCCGCGCCAGCGCGCTGTCGATAAAGTAGCGGCTGGCCTCTTCACTGACGCCGGGCAACGGCCAGCAGGTTACCGACAGCCAGCGCGCGGCCCCGCGCAGCGCCACCGGCAGGATCGCCTCCACGCCGGGCGTCATCCGGCCAGGGGAGACCTGCAGCTCGGTGAGCAGCTCCCGGCCGCCGCAGTCAGCGCAGAAGGTTTTGTAGGCGAGGTTGTCCATCACCACCCGATCCTGCTCGTCCACCACTACCACGGCGGCGGGGATATTATTCAGCACCGCCTCCATCAGGGTCATATGGTTGCGCAGCCGCTGTTCGAGGGTGTAGCTGACGCTGATATCCCGCTGCATCGCCAGATAATGCTCCAGTTCCCCTTGCGGGCTAAGCACCGGGGTGATGTCAATCTCCACCAGGTACAGGCCGCCGTCCCGACGCTGATTAATCAGCTGACCGCGCCAGGGCTGACGCTGGAGCAGGGTATGCCACATCTCCTGATAGATCTCGCGCGGCGTCTGGCTGCTGGCCAGCAGGCGCGGGTTCTGGTTTAACAATTGCGCCAGCGAATAGCCGGTCTGGCGGCAAAACGCCGGGTTGGCGTAAATGATCCTGGCGCTGGCATCGGTGAGGGAGATGGCCACCGAGGCCTGTTCCACCATGGTAAAAAACAGCCCCGGATGTTGTTGAATCAGCGCGCCGGCGATGGCCTCCGGCGCGGCGTTATCGAGCATCATATTCAGGGTCATCGCAAACTCCTGTGTCGCAGTTATGACAAATTGTCCGACACCGTGCGCAAAACGCGGCGGGGTAAGCCGAACCCGGATAACCATGCAAAGTGTGAGCCCTTATCGGAACGACCACGCGAAACATTGATCCGACAGGGGGAAAATTCACGGATTTTTACCTTTCGCCCCGCCGGGTGCGCCTTTGGCGCGCGGCATCGTGATGCGAAGCGATCCTGATGGGGCAGGGATGGGCCGTCGCGGTGCAGGGCAACCTGGCACAGCCTTCGCAATACCTCTGTCGTCATTCCTTTTTTCAACACCATTCCGACAGGAGCGTACTATGGCGAACATTGGCATTTTCTTTGGTACCGATACCGGTAAAACCCGCAAGATCGCGAAAATGATCCACAAGCAGCTGGGGGAGGCCGCCGCCGCCCCGGTCAATATTAACCGCGCCACGCTGGCGGACCTGCTGGCCTACCCGGCCCTGCTGTTGGGGACGCCGACGCTGGGCGACGGCCAGTTGCCGGGCCTCGAGGCCGGGGGCGAGAGCGAGTCGTGGGCCGAGTTTATCCGCAACCTCGGCGACGTTAGCCTGCAGGGGAAAACGGTGGCGCTGTTTGGCCTCGGCGATCAGCGTGGCTATCCGGATAACTTCGCCAGCGGGCTGCGGCCGCTGTACGACGCCCTGCGTGCCCGCGGGGCGACGATGATCGGCAGCTGGCCGAACGAGGGGTATGAGTTCAGTGCCTCATCGGCGCTGGAGGGGGATCGCTTTGTCGGACTGGTGCTGGACCAGGATAACCAGTTCGACGAGACCGACGCGCGGCTGGCGACCTGGCTTGAGGAGATTAAACCGCATCTGCTGTAGGCGATGGCGGGTAGCCTGTCGGCTACCCGCACAGCCCCGGCTGGCGCGCTAACATCTCGGCCAGCCACTGGTGCTGGTGGCGGCGCTGGCTCTGTTGACTGAGGTAATCGCGGGCGCTTTCCAGCGCCTGCTCAGGCGTCATCGGCGCGGCAGGGCGAATGGCCTCACACCAGACCAGATGCCAGCCGAGCTCGCTGGCCACCGGCGCGCTCAGCGCATTTTCCGCCAGCGCAAACAGCGCCTCCTCCAGCTGCGGATAGAGCAGCCCCCGGCCGATCCAGCCCAGCAGTCCGCCGTCCAGCGCGCTCGGGCAGTGGGAGTGTCGCTGGGCCAGCGGCGCAAACGCCTCGCAGGAGGCTTCGATTTGCCCATGAAGCTCCCGTATGCGCGAGTAAACTGTCTGGTCGTCGCCATCGACGGTGAGCAGCAGATGGCGGGTCAGGCGCTGTTCCGGGCGCATAAACTGCGCCTGATGCCGCAGATACCAGGCCTGCACCGTGGCGGGATCCGGCCGCGGCGCCTGGCTGGCAATCCCGGCGAAGGCGGTTTCCAGCCGGGCGTGGTGCAGGACGATCGCCGCCCGCTCCGCTGGCGTAAATCCTCCCTCATCCAGCCAGGCGCCCAGCGAAGTGGCGAGGCCCTCCTGCAGCGCGGCGGGGATCGCCTCCGGCGCAATCTGGGCGACAATAACCTGCTCCATCTGGGCCTGGCGCTGCCAGGCCGCCTCGAAGGCCTGCCGGTCGACCGCGTCGATGGCCGCCGGCTCGCAGTTCCAGCGGCTCTGCGCCAGCCGCTGTCGGCCAAATCGTTGCCATGGCTCCATTATTCTTCCTCCTTTGCCAGCGCCAGCGCGCTTACCGGGACCTGGAACCAGCGGCCTCCGAAGTCGACGATATAGCCGTCGCCGTGCTCGCCCCGGTCGGTGGCTTCGATGCGACCCAACTGACCGACGCTGACCACCATCTCGCCCTGCATCGCCAGCACTGTCTGACAGATTACGCTATCGCCATACTGCAGATTGCCGGCCAGCCAGGGCCGATCGCCGGCAATCAGCTCCTGTTCGCGACAGCCGACCACCCGGTCGCAGTCCGGGAAGTGGATCTGGTAGATGATCTGGTCCTGCAAGAATACTCCCCAGTCGCGGACATAGCCGATGCTGCCCCGGCGCACCAGCAGGGCGCCGGACGGCAGGCCCGCATAGGTGCCATCGTTACGGATGGCGCGCACGACGCGGACCGCTTCGCTAAAGGTAAATCGGGGTCTCATGGCGTGTTCTCCTCGAACTGTTGCTGATAACTCTCCGCCAGCAGTCGGCGCGCCAGCAGCCAGTGCGCGCGCGGGTTATCCTCCAGCTGGTTGAGCAGAGGCACTTCCGCCTTCAGCTTGCGGTGAAAGGTGGCCAGCACCGGCAGGCTGCAGTGCGCCAGGCGCTCGGGCTGATAGGGAACGGCGAAAAACTGAAAGAACGCATCGGCGGAGCGCAGGTCGCCCACGCCGGGGATCTGATAAAACCACTCCATACTCACCCCCTGGCCTGCAGCGTTTCGGCGCCGCAGAGCGCGTGGTAGATTGCCGCCAGCTCATCATCCCGCGGGCTGCGTTTGCCGTTTTCGGCAAAGCGACGGAGCGCTGGCAGCAGCTGGTCAATTTGCGCTGATGTCAGGTGATAACCCATCCGATCGAAGACGCCGTTAACCGCCTGGCGACCGGAGTGTTTGCCCAGCACCAGCCGATAGCCGCGGCCCAGCAGGGCGGGGTCGATCGCCTGATAGCTCTCGCTGTCGCGCAGCAGCGCCGCAACGTGCACGCCGGATTCGTGGGTAAAGACCAGCTCGCCCACCAGCGGCTGCTGGGGATCCACCGGGCGGCGGGTGGCGAGGGCCACCTGTTCGCACAGCGCCGGCAGGGCGGTGAAACGCACGCCGGTCTTGACCTCCAGGCAGCGCTCTAGTCCGAGCGCCACGGTCTCCAGCGCCGCGTTGCCCGCGCGTTCGCCCAGGCCCAGCACGGTGGTGTTCACGCTGGTGGCCCCGGCGCGCACCGCCGCCAGGGTGTTGGCGGTAGCCAGGCCCAGATCGTTATGGGCGTGCATCTCGAGTTCGCCGGGCCAGACGCGGCGCAGGGCGGCGATCTGCGCCGCGGTAGTGAACGGGTCGAGGATACCGACGGTATCGGCATAGCGCAGACGGGTGGCTCCCGCCTCCCGGGCCAGGCGGGCAATGTCCTGCAGCGTCGCGTCGCTGGCTCGCGAGGCGTCCTCACAGCCAATGCAGACCTTCAGGCCAAGGGTGTGGGCGAGGTGGATCAGGGCCGCCAGCCGCTCCAGCAGCAGCGGTAAGCCTTCGCGCAGTTTGTACTGCCGCAGCTTGTCGGAGGCGGGGATGGAGATATCCACCCAGTCCATGCCCAGGTCGGCGCTCTGGCGAATTTCTCCCGCCTGCATCCGGCACCAGGTCATCAGCGTGGCGCCCGGGAGCTGTCGGCGCACCTGCCGGATGCGGGCGCACTCCTCCTCGCCCATCGCCGGGGTGCCAACCTCCATGGCTTCGATCCCCGCCGCGTACAGCGCCTCGGCGATGGCGATCTTTTCGCTGGCCTGAAAGGCCACGCCGGGACTCTGTTCACCATCGCGCAGGGTGGTGTCGTTAATCAGTACGCGTCCCATCATTGTCTCCCCCGCCTTAGCCGTAGACCGGCGTGAAGGCGCCATCCTGCAGGTGCGGCTGACCCTGTCGCCAGTAGGGCGACAGGGCGCGCAGCCGGTCGATAACCGACGGCAGGGTGGCGATGACGTAGTCGATCTCTTTTTCCCGGGTATAGCGTGAGAGGGAGAAGCGGATGGTGCCGTGGGCCGCGGTGTAGGGGATATTCATCGCCCGCATGACGTGCGACGGCTCCAGCGAGCCGGAGGTGCAGGCGCTGCCGCTGGAGGCGGCGATCCCGGCCTGATTCATCAGCAGCAGGATTGCCTCACCCTCGATACACTCGAAGGCCAGATTGAGGGTGCCGGGCACCCGCGGCTGGCTGCCGCCCATCACCGTCACCGCCGGGATAGTGGCCTGGAGATGCTGTTCAAGACGATCGCGCAGCTGGCTAATCTGCGCCATGCCCGGCAAATGAACCTGCGCCAGCTCGCTGGCGGCGCCCATCCCGACAATGCCGCTGATATTTTCCGTACCGGCCCGCCGGCCATGCGCCTGGTGGCCGCCGCGCAGCAGCGGGCGAAAACGCGTTCCCCGCCGCAGCCAGAGGCAGCCCACCCCTTTGGGACCGTGGAATTTATGCGCCGAGCAGGAGAGCATATCGATCCGCGTCTGGCTGAGCGCCATCGGGATTTTGCCCACCACCTGCACCGCGTCGCAGTGAAACAGCGCGCCCTGCTCATGAGCCAGCTCCGCCAGTTCGGGCACCGGGAACATGACGCCGGTTTCGTTATTGGCCCACATGATGCTGACCAGCGCCACGCGCGGGCTAAGCGCCGCCCGAAATTGCGCCATATCCAGGGCGCCCTGCTGATCCACGGCGATACGGTGGATCAGGTATCCCTGGCGCTCCAGCTGCTCGCACACCGCCAGAGTGGCGGGATGTTCGACCGCGCTGGTGATGATCTCGCGCCGCTCCGGCATCAGGGCCACCGCCGAGGCGATAGCGGTGGTGGTGGCCTCGGTGGCGCAGGAGGTAAAGATGATCTCGCTGGGGTAGTCGGCCCCGAGCAGGGCGGCCACCTGCTGGTGCGCCCGTTCAAGGGCCGCCTGCGCCGGCAGACCAAAATCGTGTATCGACGAAGGGTTGCCGTAAAAGTCGGTTAAAAAGGGCATCATCGCGTCGAGAACCATCGGGTCGAGACGGGTGGTGGCGTTGTTATCAAGATAAACAGGTTTCATCGTATCCCCCTTGGGTTAGTTAACCGCGGCCGGGGCCGCCACCACGTCCATGTAAGTTCCGGTACGCTCCATCAGCTTTTGCTGCAGCCAGGCGAGGGTCATGTCGGTCATCATGCAGCCGCTGCAGCTGCCGGAGAGGCTGACGGTCACCTGACGCGGGGTGACGTTGAGCAACGTCATGTCGCCGCCGTCGGCCTGAATGTGCGGGCGCAGTTCGTTGATGGTATCGACCACGCTTTGCCAGTGCGCATCGTGGGCCGTCTCCGCTGGCAGGGGCGCTGGCGGCTGTTGGGCGAGGATCGCCGCCAGCGCCAGCTCAATTTTTTCATGGCAGGCGGTGCAGCCGCCGCCGGCTTTGGTGTAGTTGATCACTTCTTCGAGGGTGGTCAGGCCGTTGTTCACCACGGCCCGGCGAATATGCCCTTCGTCGACGCCGAAGCATTTACAGATCAGCTTGCCCTCCTCATGCTCCTCCTCAAGGCTTTCGCCGCGAAAATGGGCGATGGCCGCACGCAGCGCTTCCTGGCCCATCACCGAGCAGTGCATTTTTTCCGGCGGCAGACCGTCGAGGTAGTCGGCGATCTGCTGGTTGGTGATCTGCCCGGCTTCGGTCAGGGTGTGGCCGATAATCAGCTCCGTCAGCGCGGAAGAGGAGGCGATGGCGCTGCCGCAGCCGAAGGTCTGGAAGCCCGCCTCCTCGATGATCTCGGTCTGCGGATCAACCCGCAGCATCAGGCGCAGCGCATCGCCGCAGCTTAATGAACCCACATCGCCCACCGCGTTGGCGTTGTCGACCACGCGCGCGTTGCGGGGATGAAAAAAATGGTCTTTCACTTTCTCGGAGTAGTTCCACATGCTGTCAGCTCCAGGGATGATGACGAAAACGCCGGGGCGCGGTACACCGCAGACTGGCGGTGGTACTGACCCCCAAGCAATTGCGATACCAACGCATAAAAACCTTATTTGTTAATGACCTGGCGGGGTAAGCGCCCCCGACAGGGCCGACACTGTTGTGGCGTTTTGTGGGCTTTGTCACATAAACGACAGGATCAGAGGAGCGGGTCGGGCTCCTCCCGCCACGCCGGCTCCTCCAGCAGGCGGTTAAAGCGCTGCGGATCGCGTTGCCGCGCGCTGCGGCGCTGCGCTTTTTCATACCAGGAGAGTTGGATCTCCTGCAGCAAGCCGAGGATGGTGGTCTGGTCTGGGACACGTTCGGCGCGGACGCCCACCTGCAGCAGCTGGCGAAAAACCGCCTCGCCAATCGCCACGCAGAACAGGGTGACGCAATCCTCAAGGGCGTGGATGCGCTCGGCTATCTTCTCGGTCTGGTGACCGCTGGCGACCGGGAACTCCACCACCCGCAGCAGGGTGACCCGGTCGGCTTTGACGCCGTAGACCACCAGCCGCGGCGTGGCGCCGAAATGCTGATCGACGTGGCGGTAATCGGAGCTGGCGAAGGCGACTTTCATCGACCACTCGTCGGCGTGGACCATATCAAACTGACGATTAATGGGCGGCATAAGCGTCTCCTGAAGCCGGCTGGGGGTCGGCGCCCTGGCGAAGCGGCGAGCGGTAGAGGGCGGTGTGGTGATGGCGGTCGCGCAGCAGATTGGCCAGTTCAAACAGCGTATCTCGCATACCGGCGTACCCCTGGCGGACGCGACGAAACTCACCGAGCCGGTCGAAGAGGGGAAAACCGACGCGGATCAGCGGCAGGGCAAACTGCTCCGCCAGATCGCGGGCGTGAGAGTTAGCCACCAGCAGATCGGCGGGTTGGTGGCTCAGCAGCTGCTGCAGATCCTCAAGATCCCCCGGCACGACTTGCTCGACCGGCAGCTGGCGCAGGCTGGGGTGGCTGGTGGGGGCGACCAGCGGGCCGGGCTGCATCCCCTGGCTGCGGGCGAAATCACACCACGCCGCCAGCAGGTCGCCCTCCGCCGCCATCGCCATGCGCTGGCCCTGAAGCCACATATGGCAGTCGATCATCGCATCCTGCAGCTGGCCACGCTGGCGCTCAATCCAGGCCGGTACGCGGCGTCCGGACATCTTCGCCAGCTGATGGATAAAGGTATCGCAATGGTCGAGGGTCATCAGATGCGGCAGGGCGATCACGTCGCCGCGGCTGCGTTGGGTCAGGAGCGATGCCGCCCGCTGGAGCGACACGCCAATGGCGAAGCTGCCCAGACTCTGGCCCATCTGGGCAATCTGGCGCAGCGAGGCGCCGCCCTGGGTCAGGGGCGTAAAATCCCCTTCACCGAGGTGGCCATCCATTGACTGCGAGAGGTCCGGCAGGATCACCGGCTGCAGGCCAAAGGCCTCCACGCAGCGGCCCAGCCATTCGATATCCCCTGGCGAACAGAGGTGGCTGACCAGCAGGTTGACCCGCCGGGGCCGCTGCCCCGGACGCGGCGTCGGCGCGACCCACTGCTCGATCACGCTCTCGATCACCGCGCTGTAGCCGTTTTCCATAGAGCCAAAAAAATCCGGGGTATTGACGGTGAGGATCGCCACGCCGTTATGGCGCGGATGCGCCTCGCGAAACTGGCGCACCACCCGGGCGATATCGCTGCCCTGCGCTTCCGCCAGACCGGTGCTGAGCAGCACGATGGCCTGCGGGCTGTGGCGCTGGCAGAGGGTGTCGAGCGCGGTGAAGATATTGCCGTCGGCCCCCATGATCGTGGCGGTCGGATCCATGGCCGTCGACTGCAGCGGCACCGGGTCATGGAAATGCTGAATAAAGAAAACTTTGGCGAAGGCGCTGCAGCCCTGGGCGCCGTGGACCAGCGGGATGGCCTGGGCCAGCCCGAGGCTGGCGAGGATCGCCCCGAGCGGTTGCCCGGTTTTAATCGGGCTCACCGCCAGCGGTTTTTCACTGCGGATAATATCTGCCATGGTGTTCTCCTAGCGCCACGGGGCGCGGGTATGCGTTTGCGGCCAGACGGGGCTGGCGAGGGTCAGACAGAGCTGGCGGGCGAGGGTGATGATGCCCTGATAGCCGGCGTAGGCGTGCTCGCGCTCCTGATTGATATCGAGAAACGGCAGCCGGGCTTTCCAGGCGGTGTACATATTGCGTCCGCCGGCGATCATCAGGTCGGCCTGATAGCGGTACACCACGTCGAGCAGGGTGCGGGCATTGCCCTCCTCAAGCATCACCGCCTCGTCGCCCATCAGCTCACGGATCCGCTGTTTGTCCTCCTCGGTGGATTTACGCGTGCCGGTGGCCACCACGGTCATGCCGAGATCCTGCAGGGCCGATACCACCGACCAGGATTTCACGCCGCCGGTATAGAGCAGCACTTTGCGCCCGCGGAGCTGCTCACGCCACGGCGCAAGAGCCTGCTCCGCCGCCTGCTCTTCGCGGGCGATTAGCGCGTCGGTGCGGCGGCGCAGGTCGTCATCCCCCAGCAGCGTCGCCAGCTGGCGCAAGGCGTCGGAGGTGGCGCGGATCCCGTAGAAGCTGCCTTCAAACCACGGCGTGCCGTAGCGCAGCTCCAGCCCCCGGGCGACGTTGATCAGCGCGCGCGAGCACACCAGCATATTGGCCTGCGCCCGGTGCAGGGTCTGGATCTCGGCAAAGCGGCCGTCGCCGGAGAGGCTGCCGAGGACGCGGATCCCCAGCTCGTCGAGCAGCGGCTGGACCTGCCAGAACTCGCCGGCGATATTGAATTCGCCAATCAGGCCGATATCGTGGCGCTGGGCCGGGGCAAAGGGCGTGTTGTCTGGCCACGGGGCCGGTTCGCGCTGGCCAATCACCTGCCTGAGCATCACGTCGCCCGCCATTCGGTTGCCAAGATTTTTACTGCCGTAGAAACCGGCGGCGTCAATAGCGATGACCGGGACGCCGGTGGCGGTCTGTGCGGCCTGGCAGACCGCCTCCAGGTCATCCCCCTCCATCGCCGGTACGCAGGTGTTGTAGATAAAGACCGCCGCCGGATGATAGCGGTCGACGATGTGACGCACGGCGTGGAACAGGCGGCGTTCGCCGCGGCCCATAATCACATCCTGTTCGTTAAGATCGGTGGTAAAGCCGAGCCGGTTGAGGGCCGGGCCGGCGCTGACGCTGCCGCGGTTATCCCACGAGCTGCCCGCGCAGCCGATGGGGCCGTGCACCAGGTGCGCGACGTCGGCGATGGGCAGGAGCGTTATCTGCGCGCCGTCGAAGGCGCAACCGCCGGCGGTAGCGCCGGGCTTAGGGGCGCTGCAGCCGGATTTTTGCTTCTGGTTGTGCTCGCAGGCGGGTTCGTCCAGCAGCGCCAGAATTTCCTTTCCCTTCATAGTGACCTCGTTGACGGTGGGAGACCGGAGAGGTGATGCAATTCGCGCTCCAGGGAGAGGGAGATTGATTTTTAAGGGAAAAGGGTTGTGGGTTTTGCGACAAAGGCAACAATCAAACAGGGGGAAGGCATGATTTATCGCGCTGATAACTGGATTTACCGCGACAGTATTACTGCAGATTGGTGAAAGGTGGGAGGCGACGATAAGGTGGAATATTCCGTTCACCGACCTTCCTCTTTATTTCATCGCGCCCTCTGCGGGTGAACGGCATGGGGGGCGTTTCGCCCGCCCCCCATGACCCCCCGCATGGCGCTGAAAATTGCCGCTGCGCGGTCCGCTCCACTCCGGCTTCATCTGGCGGAACGGGCGGACTCGACATCCTTGTCTCGACCGCCCTCTGGCCGCCGTCCTGGCGGCCAGTCCTGGATGCGCGCCTGCGTTCTCGCCAATTTTCCTGATGCGCCCAACCCCCCCGCTGTCACTTTTGTCCCTGTCCTGCGGCGCTTGCCTTGCTGAAAGAAAGGATGTCCCCTGCGGGACAAAAAAAGGCCCGCGGGGTCGGCGGGCAGCAAGCACAACATTTCCTGATGCGCCCAACCCCCCGCTGTTACTTTTGTCCCTGTCCTGCGGCGCTTGCCTTGCTGAAAGAAAGGATGCCCCTGCGGGGGCAAAAAAAGGCCCGCGGGGTCGGCGGGCAACAAGCAAAACGCAACGATTAAAAAACACGTTCCTCCAGAGGGTTATCCCGGTTGAGGCGCTTCGCCAGCCACGGCGGCAGCCGACCGGCCAGCATCGTGCTTACCGCGTCGCACTGCGCCTGAATCGTCGTGCCCGGCGGCGCTTTCATCGGATGGATCTGATGGCGGATCAACCTCGCGGCGGCAGGCCCGCCAATCTCCTGACAAAACAGCAGATGGCAATCCTCCAGCAGCCTGGCGCGCATCTCGCTGGCGTCCGACGCCGCAGAAGAAGAGGCATAGCGGCGCAGATCCGCCAGCCAGCCGCCCTGGTCATCGAAGGCATAGATAAAAAACAGCCGGTTCTGGCCAAAATGACCATTGATGGCCAGGCCATCCTGCGAGCAAAAAGCGACCCGCAGCTGCGGCGTTCGCTGAGGGGGGCGGGCGATGCGCAAATGGCCGGGCAGCACCCCCTGCAGGCAGGCGATGACCCGCGCCCAGCGGGCCGGGGACATCACCGCCGTCGCCGAAGGAAAGCTGGCGGCCAGCTGAGGCTGCGTCAGGGTGGTTAACCGTGCCGGGGTCAACGTTTCGCCGCACTCCTGCGCCAGCCAGTCGACGACTTGCACCGGCTGCAGCTCCGGCAGCGTCTGGAACAGCGCCAGCAGACGCCAGAAAAGGGTATCGTTGTCGGACATTTCCAGCTCCTTATAGCAGCGTGCTGCGGGTGGCGCGCAGGCTTATCGGGAAGACGGGTCGCCCCGGCTGCGGATTGACGTAGTAGCGACGTCCCCCCTCGAGGGCAATCGCGCCGCCCCAGCGGTCCGTCTCGTCATGTTCGACCTGGAGCACCCGGGCCTCCAGATCCTGTTTGGCGATATAGGCATACAACGCCTCGCCGCGCTCACGGAAAATCACGATGGGCATACTCCCTCCTGGCCCCGCCTGCGGCGGGGCGCCTGATGGTTAACGAACGAGGTCGAAGCTGTAATCGGTTTTGCCCAACTGGCTGGTGTCGTGGTCCAGTTTTTCCAGCACGGCGTTCACCAGCGTCGTGACGATGTTCATTGCGCCTTCATAGCCCCAGGTGGTCTGGCGGTGCAGATGATGGCGGTCGAACAGCGGAAAGCCCAGACGGATCAGCGGCACTTCGAAGGCTTTGCCTTTCGCCAGGGTATCGCGCTGGATAAACTTGCCATAGGAGTTACCGATCATAAAGTCCGGCTGACGGGTGAACATCAGCGACCGGAAGTGCCACAGGTCGCAGTTGATGAACACTTCGCTTTCCTGACCGTACGGCGAGGCATCGAGCATTTTCTTCATCGCTTTTTGCCAGCGTTTATTGGCGTTATGGCTGAGGATCACCGTCGGCTCGCAGCCCAGCTCCAGCAGGAAGCGCGTCAGCCCCATCACGAAATCCGGATCGCCGTAGAGGCCGAATTTTTTGCCATGCAGCCAGGTGTGGGAATCCAGCATCATGTCGACCAGCCGGCCGCGCTCCAGGGTCAGAGCGTCGGCGATCGGTTTGCCGGTCAGCTGACTGACGGTCATCAGCAGCGCGTCGGTGGCGGCCAGGCCCAGCGGAACGGCCACCTCGGTGGCGGGCTGGTTCCACATCTCCTGAACCACCTTTTTGCTTTTCACCAGCTGCCACGGCTGCAGCAGCAGGGTGTCAATGGCGTCCGGCGCGGTTTTGATCTCCTGCTGGCTGGTGCCGCCGGCGTACATCCGGTAATGGCCGTCGGCGGGGGTGTCGAGCACCTCTGATGGGTCGGAGAGCAGGCTGCACGGGACATCCATCTGCGCCATCATCCGTTTCAGCACGCGGAAGTTGCCGAGATAGGTCTCAAATCCGGTCACCAGATTGAGCTTTTGCTGTTTGCCCGGCTGCCCGGCGTAGTCAGCGGTAAAGGTCTTCGCGAACCCTTCGAACATATTGTCCCAGCCGGTGACATGGCTGCCGATAAAGCTGGGGGTATGGGCGTAAGGAATGGCGATGCTGTCGTCAACAAATCCCTCTTTTTTGGCGTTGGCGATAAACGCCTGCAGATCGTCGCCGATCACCTCGGCCATACAGGTGGTGGAGACGGCGATAATCTCGGGTTTATACAGCGCGCTGGCATTCTGCAGGCCCAGATTCATGTTGTTGTTGCCGCCGAACACCGCCGCGTCCTCGGTCATGGAGTCGGAGACGCAGGCGACCGGCTCTTTAAAATGGCGGTTAAAGTAGGTGCGAAAATAGGCGACGCAGCCCTGGGAGCCGTGCACGTAGGGCAGGGTGCCGGCGAACCCCAGCGCGCAGAGTACGGCGCCGAGCGGCTGGCAGGCTTTGGCCGGGTCGACGGTCAGCGCCTCGCGCTGGAAGTTCAGCGCTTCATACTCGGCGGTGGTGGTCCAGGCAAAAACCTCCTGCACACGCTGCGCGTCGTGCGCCTCTTCAAGGGTCTTTTTATTCTGGAACAGGGTCTGGTATTCATCCTGTTCAAACAGCGGATAACAGCTGTGAATTTTATCGATCGTTTGGCTCATGGTGTTCTCCTCCCGCGCCACAAATCGGTGGACTGACGGGACAGTGAAGGGGCAATCACGCAGACTTCAGCCACGGGGCAGTCAGTTCGTTCCACGCCGGATTGTTCAGGGTCATATCCATATCGCGGGCAAAGATGGCGAAGCCGTCATAGCCGTGATAGGGGCCGGAATAGTCCCAGGAGTGCATCTGGCGGAACGGCACCCCCATTTTCTGGAAGATATATTTCTCTTTGATCCCGGAGCCGATGAGGTCAGGTTTCAGCGCTTTGACGAAGGCCTCCAGCTCATAGCTGCTGGCATCGTCAAACAGCAGGGTGCCCTCTTTCAGGTCCGGCAGGGTGCGGTCGTAATCATCGTTATGGGCAAACTCGTAGCCGGCGGCGATGATCTCCATCCCGAGATCCTCATAGGCGCCGATGACGTGGCGCGGCCGCAGCCCCCCCATGTACAGCAGCACTTTGCGCCCCTCCAGCCGCGGGCGATATTTGGCGATGATGGCCGCCATCTGCCCCTCATATTTGGCTATCACCGCTTCCGCATTGGCGCGAATGGTGTCATCAAATTGATCGGCGATCTTGCGCAGCGATTCGGCGATTTTGGTCGGGCCGAAGAAGTTATATTCCATCCACGGGATCTGATGTTTCTCCTCCATATGGCGGGCGATATAGTTCATCGAACGGTAGCAGTGGACGAGGTTAAGCTTAACGAATGGGGTGTTCTCCATCTCCACCAGGGTGCCGTCGCCGGACCACTGCGCCACTACGCGCAGCCCCATCTCTTCCAGCAGAATGCGCGAGGCCCAGGCGTCGCCGCCGATGTTGTAATCGCCAATGATGGCAACATCATACGGGGTGCTGGCAAACGGCTGCCCTTCGCGATTGTTCAGCACCCAGTCGCGCACCACGTCGTTGGCGATATGGTGGCCCAGCGATTGCGATACGCCGCGAAAGCCTTCGCAGCGCACCGGGATCACCGGTTTATCCAGCGCCTTGCTGCTGGCGTTGGCCACGGCGCTGATGTCATCGCCGATCAGGCCCACCGGGCACTCCGACTGGATGGTGATCCCTTTGGTCAGCGGGAACAGCAGCTCCATCTCTTCGATCAGTTTGGTCAGCTTTTTATCGCCGCCGAAAACAATATCGCGCTCCTGAAAATCAGAGGTGAAGTTCAGGGTGCCGAAGCTGTCGACACCGCTGACGCCGGTATAGTAGTTGCGCCGTCCGGCGCGCGAGTACTGGCCGCAGCCGATGGGGCCGTGCGAGATATGGGCCATGTCTTTGATTGGCCCAAACACCACCCCTTTCGAGCCCGCATAGGCGCAGCCGCGCACGGTCATCACCCCGGGCTGCGATTTACGGTTCGAGATAATGCACTTGCCGACGCTCTCCATCTGTGGATCGCTGATCATCATGTGCTTTCTGCGCTCTTTGCGCGCGGTTTCGGGAAACACCTCCAGGACTTCCTGGATGAGCGCAAGGTTACGTTCGCCTGTTGCGTTGGTCATGGTGAGGATCCTGTGCTCAGGCCGCGTTTTCTTCAGCGGCGGTTTTACCAATGATGCTGGTGTCTTCTTCTTCCATGATGCCGAACTCCATCAGCAGCGATTCCAGCTCGTCCATGGTGCACGGCGTTGGCACCACTTTTTTGGTGTTATTGACGATCTTCTGCGCCAGTTGACGATATTCATTCGCCTGCTGACAGGTCGGGTCGTACTCGATCACCGTCATCCGGCGGATCTCCGCGCGCTGCACAATGTTGTCGCGGGGAACGAAGTGGATCATCTGCGTGCCAAGCTTCTCCGCCAGGGCGATGATCAGTTCGTCTTCCCGGTCGGTTTTGCGCGAGTTACAGATCAGGCCGCCGAGGCGCACCTTGCCGGATTTGGCGTACTTCACGATCCCTTTGGAGATATTGTTGGCGGCATACATCGCCATCATCTCGCCGGAGCAGACGATGTAGATCTCCTGGGCTTTGTTTTCGCGGATCGGCATGGCGAAGCCGCCGCAGACCACGTCGCCGAGGACGTCATAGAAGACGAAATCCAAATCTTCCTCATAGGCGCCTTCTTCTTCGAGGAAGTTGATGGCGGTGATCACCCCGCGTCCGGCGCAACCGACGCCTGGCTCCGGGCCGCCGGATTCGGCGCAACGGACATCGCCATAGCCGATTTGCAGCACGTCTTCGAGCTCCAGATCCTCGACCGAGCCCACTTCCGCCGCCATCTCCATGATGGTGTTCTGGGCTTTAGCGTGAAGGATCAGACGGGTGGAGTCCGCTTTCGGATCGCAGCCGACGATCATCACTTTCTTACCCATCTCGGCGAGGGCCGCGACGAGATTCTGGGTGGTGGTGGATTTACCGATACCGCCTTTACCGTAGATAGCGCATTGACGCATGGTCATGGTGACTTCTCCTGTTGTTGAGTGTTTGCCAGCAGAGAAGTGCAGGGAACGTACCAGCTGCGAATTTTTGCTCAGTTATTTGATAAATAAGTATTTTTTGTAAAACAGCCGCGCCGGGAGGCTGAGCAAACGGCACAATAACGCTACCAAATGTGCGAAACAGAACAATTTCCCCCCACGGGCCCGGCGCGGCGCTTTGTCACCTGTTCAACAGCTTGTCGCGCACAGTGTCTTATTCCCCGCAATCCTGCCGGACGGGCCTGCGCGTTTCTTCCCTTAACCTGTTGAATTGATAAGCGACAGGCGGCAATCCACGAGCTGGCACAGGCTGTGCTTGGAGAGGTGACAGGGTTTGCCGCGGGCTGCCGCGGTAAAGAGAACGCTCACCTTTGAGGATTGAACGATGTCCGGAAACATGAAAACAATGGATGGCAACACGGCGGCGGCCTGGATCTCCTACGCCTTTACCGACGTGGCGGCCATCTACCCCATCACCCCCTCCACGCCGATGGCGGAAAATGTCGATGAATGGGCCGCTAAGGGTAAAAAGAATCTGTTTGACCAGCCGGTGCGCCTGATGGAGATGCAATCCGAAGCCGGTGCCGCCGGGGCGGTCCACGGCGCGCTGCAGGCGGGAGCGCTCACCACTACCTACACCGCCTCGCAGGGGCTGCTGCTGATGATCCCCAATTTGTACAAAATTGCCGGTGAACTGCTACCGGGCGTTTTTCACGTCAGCGCGCGGGCACTGGCGACCAATTCGCTGAATATTTTTGGCGATCACCAGGACGTGATGGCGGTACGCCAGACCGGCTGCGCCATGCTGGTGGAGAATAACGTTCAGCAGGTGATGGACCTGTCGGCGGTGGCGCACCTGGCGGCGATCGCCGGGCGGATCCCGTTTATCAACTTCTTCGACGGCTTTCGCACCTCGCACGAAATACAGAAGATTGAGGTGCTGGCGTATGAGCAACTGGCGACGCTGCTGGACCGCCCGGCGCTGGAGCGCTTTCGTCGGCAGGCGCTGCACCCGGATCATCCGGTGATCCGCGGCACCGCGCAAAATCCGGATATCTACTTCCAGGAGCGGGAGGCCGGTAACCGCTTCTACCTCGCGCTGCCCGATTTGGTGGAAAGCTATATGGCGAAGATCACCGCGCTGACCGGGCGGGAATATCACCTGTTTAATTACCACGGCGCGCCGGATGCCGAGCGGGTAATTATCGCCATGGGCTCAGTGTGCGACACCGTCCAGGAGGTGGTGGAGACGCTGAATGCGGCGGGGGAGAAGGTGGGGCTGCTCAGCGTCCATCTCTATCGGCCGTTCTCGCTGGCGCACTTTTTCGCGCAACTGCCCGCCAGCGTGCAGCGTATTGCCGTCCTTGACCGCACCAAAGAGCCGGGGGCGCAGGCGGAACCGCTGTGCCTCGACGTCAAGAACGCCTTCTATCAACGCGACGATGCGCCGCTGATCGTCGGCGGTCGCTACGCGCTCGGCGGTAAGGACGTGCTGCCCAACGATATCGCCGCGGTGTTTGACAACCTCAGGCAGCCGCTGCCGAAGGACGGCTTTACCCTGGGTATTGTCGATGATGTCACTTTTACCTCGCTGCCCGCCCGGCAGGAACCGCTGGCGGTCTCCCATGCCGGGATCACCGCCTGTAAATTCTGGGGGATGGGCTCGGACGGCACCGTCGGGGCGAACAAAAGCGCCATCAAGATCATCGGCGATAACACGCCACTCTACGCCCAGGCCTACTTTTCCTACGACTCGAAAAAGTCCGGGGGGATCACCGTTTCGCACCTGCGCTTTGGCGACCGGCCGATCACCTCGCCCTACCTGATCCACCGGGCCGATTTTATCGCCTGCTCTCAGCAATCCTATGTCGACCGCTACGACCTGCTGGAGGGGCTGAAGCCGGGAGGCACCTTTCTGCTCAACTGCAGCTGGTCCGAGGCAGAGCTGGAGCAGCACCTGCCGGTCAGCGTCCGGCGCTATCTGGCGCAGGAAAAGATCGACTTTTATACCCTTAATGCGGTGGACATTGCCCGCGAGCTGGGCCTCGGTGGGCGCTTTAACATGCTGATGCAGGCGGCGTTCTTTAAGCTGACGGCGATTATCGATCCGCAAACGGCGGCAGACTATCTCAAGCAGGCGGTGGAGAAAAGCTATGGCAGCAAAGGGGCGAGCGTCATTGAGATGAACCAGCGGGCTATCGAGCTGGGGATGGCGGCGCTGCACCGGGTGACGGTACCCGCCCACTGGGCGACCCTTGAGGCGCCGGCACCGCAGGCGAGCACCCTGATGCCGGACTTCATCCGCGATATCCTGCAGCCCATGAACCGCCAGCGTGGCGACCTGTTGCCGGTGAGCGCCTTCGCCGGGATGGAAGACGGCACCTTTCCCTCCGGCACCGCCGCCTGGGAGAAGCGCGGCATCGCGCTGGAGGTGCCGGTCTGGCAGCCTGACGGCTGTACCCAGTGTAACCAGTGCGCCTTTGTCTGCCCGCATGCGGCGATCCGCCCGGCGTTACTGAGCCCTGAAGAGCAGGACACGGCTCCCGCCGGGCTGCTGAGTAAACCCGCCCAGGGGGCCAAAGACTATCACTATCATCTGGCCATCTCGCCGCTGGACTGCTCCGGCTGCGGCAACTGCGTGGAGAGCTGCCCGTCGCGCGGCAAGGCGCTGCAGATGGTCTCCCTCGACAGCCAGCGGGCGATGGCTCCGGTCTGGGATTACGCCCTGGGACTGGCGCCAAAAGATAACCCGTTTCGCAAAACGACGGTCAAAGGCAGCCAGTTCGAAACGCCGCTGCTGGAGTTTTCCGGCGCCTGCGCGGGCTGCGGAGAAACGCCCTATGCCCGGCTTATCACCCAGCTGTTTGGCGACCGGATGCTGATCGCCAATGCCACCGGCTGCTCTTCGATCTGGGGCGCCAGCGCGCCTTCGATGCCCTATACCACCAACCATCGCGGCCACGGGCCGGCCTGGGCAAACTCGCTGTTTGAGGATAACGCCGAGTTCGGTCTCGGCATGATGCTTGGCGGCCAGGCGATCCGCCAACAGATCGCCGAGGAGCTAACCGCCGCGCTGGCGCTGCCGGTCAGCGACGCGCTTCACGCCGCGATGCGGCAGTGGCTGGCGCAGCAGGATGAGGGGGAGGGGACCCGCGAGCGCGCGGACCGCCTCAGTGCGTTGCTGGCGGAGGAAAAAGAGGGCGTCCCGCTGCTGGAGCAGCTCTGGCAGAACCGCGACTATTTCGTCCGGCGTTCGCAGTGGATCTTCGGCGGCGACGGCTGGGCCTACGATATCGGCTTTGGCGGCCTCGATCATGTGCTGGCCAGTGGGGAAGACGTCAACATTCTGGTGTTTGATACCGAGGTCTACTCCAACACCGGCGGCCAGTCGTCCAAGTCGACCCCGGTGGCGGCGATCGCCAAATTTGCCGCTCAGGGGAAACGCACGCGTAAAAAAGATCTCGGCATGATGGCGATGAGCTACGGCAATGTTTACGTCGCCCAGATCGCCATGGGCGCCGATAAAGATCAGACCCTGCGGGCCATCGCCGAGGCCGAGGCCTGGCCGGGACCGTCGCTGGTGATCGCCTATGCCGCCTGTATCAACCACGGTCTGAAAGCCGGGATGCGCTGCAGTCAGCGCGAGGCGAAGTGGGCGGTGGAGGCGGGATACTGGCACCTGTGGCGCTATCATCCGCAGCGGGAAGCCGAGGGCAAAACGCCGTTTATACTGGACTCCGAAGAGCCGGAAGAGAGTTTCCGCGACTTTTTGCTCGGCGAGGTGCGCTATGCCGCGCTGCATAAAACCACGCCGGATCTGGCGGACGCGCTGTTCCGGCAAACGGAGGACGATGCCCGGGCCCGTTTCAGGCAGTATCAGCGGCTGGCGGGAGAGGAGTAGGCTGTCGGTTAGCGATTCACGGCTGCTGCATGACGTTCAGCAGCGTATCCAGCAGGCCGGGAAAACGGGCGTCCAGATCTTCCCGGCGCAGCGAAATCATGTTCTCCCGTCCCTGAGGCCGTTGCCAGATCACACCGCTGTCGCGCAGGACGCGCCAGTGGTGGGTCATGGTGGACTTGGCCACCTCCTCCTGGCGCAGGGCGTTGCAGCTCAGCTCGCTGCCGTCGGCCAGCGTACGAATGATCTCCAGTCGCAGCGGGTTTCCGAGCGCGGAAAGGACATTTTCCAGGCGAATTTGTTCTCGTTCGGGGTGATTGGCGATCATAATAATCCTGTGTCGGCGGTGGCGCGGCGCATGGTAGCCGCAGCCCATATCGGCGGCTGGCGGCTACTATACCCAAACTCCGGTTCTGATACCACGCACGCCGCCGCAACCTGCCCAATCGTAATGATAGCAAAAATAGTTCGAATATACTCGTACAGTTGTACTATGATAGACGCAGTTAAATGAACTGCGGATCATTTCGACCGCAGACTGACCGTCAAAACGACTAAGGACGCATCATGCCCCGACCCATCCCTCTCGAACGTTATCGCAACATCGGTATCTCCGCGCATATCGATGCCGGTAAAACCACCACCACCGAGCGCATCCTGTTTTACACCGGGATGAGCCATAAGCTGGGTGAAGTACACGATGGCGCGGCAACCACCGACTGGATGGCCCAGGAGCAAGAGCGCGGGATCACCATTACCTCGGCGGCGGTCAGCTGCTTCTGGCCGGGGATGGACCGCAGCTTCGAGCCGCACCGGATCAATATCATCGACACCCCGGGGCACGTGGATTTCACCATTGAGGTGGAGCGTTCCATGCGCGTGCTCGACGGCGCGGTGATGGTGTATGACTCCGTCGGCGGGGTGCAGCCCCAGTCGGAGACCGTCTGGCGCCAGGCGAATAAATACCACGTTCCGCGGCTGGCCTTCGTCAACAAGATGGACCGCCCCGGCGCGGACTTCTTCCGCGTGGTGCAGATGATGATCGACCGTCTGAAGGCTAACCCGGTGCCGATTGTGATCCCCATTGGCGCCGAAGAGCATTTCACCGGCGTTGTCGATCTGGTGAAAATGCGCGCCATCCTGTGGGATGACGCCACCCAGGGCATGACCTTCAGCTATGGGCCTGTCCCTGAC
Source organism: Klebsiella sp. 10982 (assembly GCF_048589245.1). Lineage (NCBI taxonomy): Bacteria > Pseudomonadati > Pseudomonadota > Gammaproteobacteria > Enterobacterales > Enterobacteriaceae > Klebsiella > Klebsiella sp. 10982. The sequence goes on along the minus strand of NZ_JBMAXV010000012.1, from coordinate 54,261 downwards.
GATCTGCTGGCGACGGCACAGCAGTGGCGGGAGAAAATGGTCTCGGCGGCGGCGGAAGCCAGCGATGAGCTGATGGATAAATACCTGGAAACCGGTGAGCTGGACGAGGCGGAGATCGTTGCCGGTCTGCGCCAGCGCACGGTGAAGGGGGAAATCCAGGCGGTGCTCTGCGGGAGCGCCTTTAAAAACAAAGGCGTGCAGCGCATGCTCGATGCGGTGGTGGAGCTGATGCCGTCGCCGCTGGATATTCCGGCGATACAAGGCGTTGATGAGAAAGGCCAGCCGGCGGAACGCCATCCGAGCGACGATGAGCCGCTGTCGGCGCTGGCGTTTAAACTGATGACCGACCCCTACGTCGGCCAGCTGACCTTTATCCGCGTCTACTCCGGGACGCTGAAGAAAGGCGATGCGGTGTGGAACCCGGTGAAGGGCAAGAAAGAGCGCATCGGGCGTATCGTGCTGATGCAGGCCAACGACCGCCACGAAGTTGACGAACTGCACGCCGGGGATATCGCGGCCTGCGTCGGTCTGAAGGATGTGACCACCGGTGATACGCTGTGCGATCCGGATGCGATCATTACCCTCGAACGGATGGAGTTTCCGGAGCCGGTGATTTCGCTGGCCATCGAGCCGAAGACCAAAGCGGATCAGGAGAAAATGGGCATCGCGCTGCAGCGGCTGGCGGCGGAAGATCCGTCGTTCCGTCTACATACCGATGAAGAGTCCGGCCAGACGATTATCTCCGGCATGGGCGAGCTGCATCTGGAGATCATTGTCGACCGGATGAAGCGCGAGTTTGGCGTCGAGGCCAACATTGGTCGTCCGCAGGTCACCTACCGCGAAACCCTGCGCAAGAAAGTGATGGACGTGGAAGGCAAATTTGTGCGCCAGTCCGGCGGCAAAGGGCAGTACGGGCACGTTGTGCTGACCCTGGAGCCGCTGGAGCCGGGCAGCGGTTTCGTCTTCGAGGACGCCACCAAAGGCGGCGTGGTGCCACGCGAGTACATCCCTTCCGTGGAGAAAGGGCTGCGCGAAGCGATGGGCACCGGCGTGCTGGCGGGTTATCCGGTGGTTGACGTGAAAGCGACCCTGACCTTCGGGTCGTACCACGACGTGGACTCCTCGGAGATGGCGTTCCGCATGGCGGCGATCTTTGGCTTCCGGGAAGGCGCGCGCAAAGCGGATCCGGTGATCCTTGAGCCGGTGATGCACGTCGAGGTGGAGACGCCGGAAGAGTACGCCGGGAATATTATGGGCGATCTCTCTTCCCGTCGCGGGATGGTGCAGGGGATGGAAGAGCGCTTCGGCAGCCAGATCATCCGCGCCGACGTGCCGCTGGCGGAGATGTTTGGTTATTCCACCACGCTGCGCTCGATGTCGCAGGGACGGGCAACCTACAGCATGGAGTTCCACCATTACGCGGAAGCGCCGCGTAATGTGGCGGATGAAATCATCGCCAGCCGCGCGAAAAGCTAAGCAATGTTCCCGGGTAAGGCGTTAGCCGCAACCCGGGAATTTCAGCCAATCAGACAATATCCTGTGCGTACTGCCACAGCGCCTTCAGCTGCGCCAGCTTCTCTTTATCATCCGCATACTGCTGATACAGCATCTGCAGCTCATCGGCATAGGCTTGCAAAAACTCTGGCGTAAACACCTGACGACGGTGCTCTAACCAGCGCTGCTGCTCATGTTCATCGAGCGTGCCGGGGAAGTTGCGCGCCCGGTAGTTAAACAGCAGGCGTTCGATGCGCTTGTCGGCGAAGGTGATATCCAGCGCCGGCAGATTGCGCGGTTCGGTTTCCAGCACGATTTTCATCGCCGCGCGGTCGGCATCGCTAAAGAACCCATTGTACAGCTGGGCGTCGACGTTTTCGGACGGCACGAACGGCTCGGCTTCGGCATAGACCGCCACCACTTTCTCCCGCACCTGCGGATTCGCCCGCAGCAGCTGGGCATTCTCCAGACAGCGCTGAATGGAGATCCCCAGCCGGTCGGCATCCTGCGGGCGCAGGGTATTGGCCTGAGCCAGCACCGGACATTTATTGAGATGCACCAGCTTGATCGGCGCTGCCGGCAGATCGCCAAGCTCGGCGCGCGGGGTGTAAAGCCGCTCGCGCAAGGCATCGGCATCCAGTTCCAGCAGCGGCGCCATATCGCCCGCCAGATCGACCATAATCACCGCATTGCGGTTTTCCGGATGCCAGGCCAGGGGCGCCACCAGGCTGGTGTTGCCGCGCGCGGCGCCAAACATGCCGGAGACATGCACCAGCGGTTTCATCTGCGGCACGTCGATGAGCGTCGCCAGCTTGCGCTTATTGCGGTGGCTGTAGAGATAATCAAACAGCCGCGGCTGCCGGGTTTTCACCAGCTTCGCCATGGCGATGGTGGCGTACACATCGGCCATCGCGTCATGGGCGTTCTGGTGTTCAATACCGTTGGCGACGGTCAGATGTTCAAGCCGGAAGCTCGGCAACCCTTCGTCATTCTCCGGCCAGGCGATCCCTTCCGGGCGCAGGGCATAGCAGGCGCGCATCACGTCGAGCAGATCCCAGCGCGAGTTATCGTGCTGCCAGCTCCAGGCATAAGGGTCATAGAAGTTGCGATAGAAGATATTCCGCGTCACTTCGTCATCAAAGCGCACGTTGTTATAGCCGACGATACAGGTTTGCGGCACCGTGAACAGATCGTGGATGCGGCGGGCAAACGCGGCCTCATTATCCCCTTTGGCCAGCGCTTCCTGCGGGGTGATCCCGGTGATCATCACCGCCTGCGGCTGCGGCAGGTAATCGTCAGCGGGTTTGCAGTAAAACACTTCGGGCTCGCCGAGCACATTCAGCTCCGCGTCGGTGCGGATGGCGGCGAACTGCGCCGGCCGGTCGAGGGAAGGGCTGGTGCCGAAGGTTTCATAATCGTGGAATAAAAATCCGGGCTGGTTGACGCTATCTTGCATAGTCTGTTCATTATCCGTGGTGGCGTGCGACCGGTATGGTAAACGATTTGCCCGGTCATCAGAAGGGTCGCGGCAAGCAACTTCCTCTGCTGTGTCATATTTTCTTGCAATTAAACCCTGATATGAAACGCGAAGTTCCGTAAAAAGGACGGCGGATCTGTAAATCTAGAGGATATGCCGTTGAAAGGCCGTTTGTTTATTGCTGTATCTTTGCTCGCTTCGAGCGTTTCCTGCGCATTTGCCGTCGACTTACCTGCTACGGTCGCGCCGCCTTCCATTCAGGCTGGCTCCTGGGTGCTGATGGATTACACCACCGGTCAGGTCCTGACCGCGGGTAACGAACATCAGCAGCGCAATCCTGCCAGTCTGACCAAACTGATGACCGGCTACGTGGTCGATCGCGCCATCGACAGCCATCGTATCACCTTTGACGATATCGTCACCGTGGGTAAAGACGCCTGGGCGAAGGGCAACCCGGTGTTCGACGGGTCATCGCTGATGTTCTTAAAGCCAGGGGATCGCGTCAGCGTCCGCGACCTCAGCCGCGGGCTGATTGTCGACTCCGGTAACGACGCCTGCGTCGCGCTGGCCGACTATGTCGCCGGCGGCCAGCCGCAGTTTGTCGCCCTGATGAATCAGTATGTCGAAAAACTGCACCTGCGGGACACCCATTTCGAAACCGTCCACGGCCTCGACGCTCCGGGCCAGCACAGTTCGGCCTATGACCTCGCGGTGCTCTCGCGGGCGATTATTCATGGCGAACCTGACGTCTACCACATGTACAGCCAGAAAAGCCTGACGTGGAACGGGATCACCCAGCAAAACCGTAACGGTCTGCTGTGGGATAAAACCATGAACGTCGATGGCCTGAAAACGGGCCACACATCGGGCGCCGGGTTCAACCTGATCGCCTCGGCGGTGGATGGCCAGCGCCGGCTGATCGCCGTGGTGATGGGGGCGGACAGTCCGAAAGGCCGCGAGCAGCAGGCCGCTAAACTGTTGCACTGGGGGCAGCAGAACTTCGACACCGTGCAGGTGCTGCAGAAGGGCCAGAAGGTCGGCAGCGAACGCATCTGGTACGGAGATAAAGAGCAGATTAAGCTCGGCACCGATCAGGATTTCTGGTTAGCGCTGCCGAAGGCGGAAGTGTCGCGGATTAAAGCGAAATATGTGCTGGATAAGAAGGATCTGGAGGCGCCGATCGCCGCCAACCAGCGGGTCGGCGAGATTTCGCTGTATGACGGCGACAAGGTGGTGGGGCACTATCCGCTGGTCACCCTCGAAAGCATCAATAAAGGCGGGGTGTTCTCGCGAATGAGCGATTACCTGCACCACGAGCTGTAACCATGATAACCGCCTCTTTGCAGGCGGTTTTTTTACGTCTGTCGCTCCTGCTGGCGGGGCGCCTGTTTTTTCAGCAGTGTGATGGCGACTCTGTGAATTCGCGCACATACTGAGGGGGGATCTCCTGTTAAATTAACTGTATATTAATACAGTCCTTTATTTCCAAAGGAGGCAAGATGAACTACAGCGTCACCACCCTCGGCAAGAAAACCATTGCCGGTTTCCATCTGGTCGGGCCCTGGGATCAAACGGTCAAGCAGGGGTTTGAGCAACTGATGATGTGGGTTGAGAACCATCAGGTGCCCGCCCGTGAATGGCTTGCCGTCTACTACGATAACCCGGAGGAAGTGCCGGCGGAAAAACTGCGCTGCGCGACAGCGGTCACCGTGGATGAGGATTATGTCATTCCCGCCAACAGCGAAGGGGTGATCCTGGCGGCGATTGCCGGCGGGGATTACGCCTGCGCCCGCGCGCGGGTGGTGGATTACGACTTCGCCACCCCGTGGATGCAGTTTTTTGACAGCCTGCAGCAGAGCACGGCGTATCGCATCGCCCCCCAGCCCTGCTTTGAGGTCTATCTTAACGACGGCAACCACGACGGCTACTGGGATATCGACATGTATGTTCCCGTTGAGCGCGTCGCGTCGTAGCGGTTTACCCCTGTTTCGGACAAGGTTTTTTACATTCCCGGCATGCTCCGGGCGAAAAAGCAGTTACAATTGGCCTTTTCGTTTTGCCGGAGAGGGTTGTGCGCGCTGATAAATCACTCAAGCCATTTGAGATCCGCTTGTATCGCCATTATCGGGTGGTGCATGGTGTGCGGATTGCGCTGGCCTTTGTGCTCACCTTTTTGCTGGTGCGGCTGCTGAACGTGCCTGAGGGAACCTGGCCTCTCATCACTCTGGTGGTGGTGATGGGGCCGATCTCCTTCTGGGGTAACGTCGTGCCGCGGGCGTTTCAGCGTATCGGCGGCACGATCCTCGGTTCGGCGCTGGGGCTGGTGGCGCTGAAGCTTGAGCTCATCTCTCTGCCGCTGATGGTCCTCTGGTGCGCGGCGGCGATGTTCCTCTGCGGCTGGCTGGCGCTGGGCAAGAAACCCTATCAGGCGCTGCTGATCGGCATTACTCTGTCGGTGGTGGTCGGGGCGCCGCCCGGCGATATGCATACCGCGCTGTGGCGAAGCGGCGATGTGATCTTCGGCTCGCTGCTGGCGATGCTGTTTACCGGCATCTGGCCGCAGCGGGCGTTCATCCACTGGCGCATCCAGATGGCCAGCTATGTCACCAACTTTAACCGCCTCTACCAGGCCGGCTTCTCGCCAAATCTGGTGGATCGACCGCGGCTGGAAAAGCATCTCCAGCAGGCGCTGAACGACGTGGTTAAAATGCGCGGGCTGATCACCCCCGCCAGCAAAGAGACGCACATCCAGAAGGCGATCTTCGAGGCTATCCAGACCGTCAGCCGCAACCTCGTCTGCATGCTGGAGCTGCAGATCAACGCCTGGTGGGCAACGCGTCCGGGTCACTTTGTGATGCTCAATGCGCACACCCTGCGGGAGACGCAGCAGATGACCCAGCAGACGCTGTTGTCCATCGCCCACGCGCTGTACGAAGGGAACCCTCAGCCTGTGCGCGCCAACAATGAAAAGCTGACTGAGATCGTCCTCGAACTGCGCCAGCTGCTGAAAGAGCAGGGTGATGACGGCCTGGCGGAAACCCCGGTCCATGGCTATGTTTGGCTCTCAATCGAACTGGCGCGCCAGCTGGAGCTGCTCTCGCATCTGATCTGCCGCGCGTTGCGCAAATAAACACCAGATGCACCGGGTAACCACATGGGTTGTTTCGATTCAGCAGCGTTTAGGGTTATGATAAACGCAAAGGAAAAAACATTGTCATCAGCGGCTGCTAGCAGTTATGTTAGCCCTATAACGCAGTCGCTTTACGAATCCGAATCTCAATTATTAGGGGTGTAAAAATGGAAACAACTAAGCCTTCTTTCCAGGACGTACTGGAGTTTGTTCGTCTGTACCGTCGTAAGAACAAACTGCAGCGTGAAATTCAGGACGTTGAGAAAAAGATCCGTGATAACCAGAAGCGCGTTCTGCTGCTGGACAACCTCAGCGACTACATCAAACCGGGCATGAGCGTGGAAGCCATCCAGGGCATCATCGCCAGCATGAAGAGCGATTACGAAGATCGCGTTGATGATTACATCATCAAAAATGCCGAGCTGTCCAAAGAGCGCCGCGACATCTCGAAAAAACTGAAAGTGATGGGCGAAGCCAAAGTCGAAAGCTAAACCCTGCCGGTCCGGCGGCGGTCAGCGTCGCCGGGCTGTTCCGCGTTTCCCTCTCTTCCCTGCTTTTTTCTGCGAAAACTTTGTTCCGGCAACTGCCTCTCCTCACCGACACTTTGCTATACTGGCCCGCGAAAAACGTATTGATATCGGAAAGGTTTCTCTCATCCTGGCCGGGCATCTGACGCAGCGGCGTCAGGGCGATATCTCAACACCTCTCACCTCTCCGACGATCGATTCGCCAGAAGACAAACTCAGGTGCTGACCGGGCGCGACAGAACTCTTCCGCTGCTTTCGCCGACAGGAGTCAACCTCACGTGATTAAGTCATTCTTTGCTGCACTCTCGTTTATCAGCCGCCTGCCGGTCCCGGCGCGGTTATCTCAGGGCCTGGAGATCGAACAGTACCAGCGCAGTATCGTCACCTTTCCGCTGGTCGGTTTACTGCTTGGCGCCATCGCCGGCGCGGTGGCGCTCCTCCTGCATCCGTGGTGCGGCGTCCCGCTGGCGGCGCTGTTCGGCGTGCTGGCGCTGGCGCTGCTCACCGGCGGATTCCATCTTGACGGGCTGGCTGATACCTGCGACGGCATTTTCTCCGCCCGCACCCGCGATCGGATGCTGGAGATCATGCGCGACAGCCGGCTGGGCACCCACGGCGGGCTGGCGCTGATCTTCGTACTGGTAGCGAAAGTGCTGGCGATCGGCGAGCTGCTGCTGCGTGATATCCACCCCATCGCAGCCCTGGCGGCGGCCTGCGCCGTCGGTCGCGGGATGGCGGTGCTGCTGATGTATCGTCATCGCTATGCGCGGGAAAAGGGGCTGGGCAATCTGTTTATCGGCAAAATTAGCCTGCAGCAGACGCTGGTGACGATGGCGATGGCGATCGCGCTGGCCACCGCCCTGCTGGGGCTGCAGGGGCTGCGCGCCGCGCTGATCACCCTGGTGCTGATCTGGGGTCTGGGATGGGCGCTGAAGCGAACCCTCGGCGGGCAGACCGGAGATACCCTCGGGGCGGCGATTGAGCTGGGCGAATTACTCTTTTTACTGGCGCTGCTGTAAGGCCTGACGCCAACGGTGAGGAACAGAATGGAAACACTTTCGGCGTTACTGGCTGCCATTCCGCAGCCCGATGTGGCGGGCATGGCGCGCGCTCAGCAGCATGTAGATGGCCTGTTAAAGCCGCCCGGCAGTCTTGGCCGTCTGGAGACGCTGGCGGTGCAGCTGGCCGGTCTGCCTGGCTTGCAGGGGCAGCTGGCGCTGGCGGAGAAAGCGATCGTGGTCATGTGCGCCGACCATGGCGTCTGGCATGAAGGCGTGACCCCTTCGCCGCAGGGGGTGACGGCCATTCATGCCGGCAATATGGTGCGGGGCAACACCGGCGTCTGCGTGCTGGCGGCGCAGGCCGGGGCCAGGGTGCAGGTAGTGGATGTCGGCATCGATGCCGACCCGCTGCCGGGCCTGATTAACCTCAAAGTGGCCCGCGGTAGCGGGAATATCGCCCGGACGGCGGCGATGAGCCGCCAGCAGGCGGAGACGGTGCTGCTGGCCAGCATGCATCTCACCCGCCAGCTCGCTGCCGACGGGGTGAAAGCCTTCGGCGTCGGCGAACTGGGAATGGCCAATACCACCCCGGCCGCAGCGACGATCAGTGTCCTGACGGGCAGCGACCCTGACGCGGTGGTGGGCTGTGGGGCTAATCTGCCGCTGGCGCAGCGGGGCCATAAGGTGGCGGTGGTGCGCCAGGCGATAGCCCATAATCAGCCGAACCCGGCGGACGGGCTGGATGTCCTGGCGAAGGTGGGGGGTTACGATCTGGTGGGCATGACCGGGGTGATCCTCGGGGCGGCCTCCTGTGGCCTGCCGGTGGTGCTGGATGGCTTCCTCTCCTATGCCTCTGCCCTGGCCGCCTGCCGCATGGCCCCGTCGGCGCACCCTTATCTTATTCCTTCACACCTGTCGGCGGAGAAAGGAGCGCAGATCGCCCTCGACGCGCTGGGTCTGCGGCCGTATCTCGATATGGACATGCGCCTGGGAGAGGGCAGCGGCGCCGCGCTGGCGATGCACCTGTTGGATGCCGCCAGCGTGATGTACAACCAGATGGGAACGCTGGCGCAGAGCAATATTGTGTTGCCCGATAGCGCGCCGTCATCCTGATGGTAAAGCGCATCGTCCCGCGATGGGGGCGATGCGCCGGGTTTACAGGGCCTGCTGCCAGACCGCCTGGGGTAGGAGATAAACCTTCGCCGGGGCGCGCATGCCGTCGGTGACAATATGGCGGATGCCGCTGGCCATCACCGCCAGGGTGACGTCAAAGGCGTTCAGGCTATCGCCGAAGCCAGCGGTCAGATTGAGCATCGAACCATTGGCCAGCAGATAGACGGTTTTGTCGGCCATGCGGTAGGCGTTGATATACGGCATCACCTCTTCCTGGGGGTACTGGCGCAGGTACTCGCCGTCGATCTCTTCCGCCACGTGGCCGACGTTAAGGATAAATACTCCCGCTTTCGCCCGGTCCAGCGCCTGGCGATTAACCACGTTTTTACCGCCTGTCGCTGTGGCCACCACGTCCGCCGAGGCGATTGCCTCCTGGAGGTCCACCACGTGCCAGCCGTCGTAGGCCGCCTGCAGACGGCGGGCAGGATCGATCTCCGCCACCATCACCTGACCGCCAAAAGCTTTCGCCGCCGCCGCGACGCCCTGGCCGACCAGGCCGTAGCCGATCACCAGCACTTTTTTCTCATGCAGGGTGAGGTGAGTGGTCTGGAAGAAGGTGTGCCAGGCGGTGAGACCGACCATATGGCGGTTGTGCAGCCCCTCTTTTACCGGCAGATCGTCCCAGTTAAAGATCGGATAGCCTGGCTGAATATCCCCCAGCCGATTGACGCCCGAGCCGGTGGCTTCCAGACCCGCCACGATGTTCCCAAACTCGCCGCGCTGGTGGAGCAGGGTGGTGATATCGGCGCCCATCTCGCACAGGTGAGTGGGCTGCCAGGCAATCGCTTTTTCCCATGACTGTTGCCAGTCGGCATCGCTCATATTGCGCCACGCGCAGGCCTCGGCGCCGCGCTCCACCAGCCAGGCCACCACGTCGTCCTGCACGGTGGTGGGGTTACAGGTGGTTAAAAAGACCTGAGCGCCCTTGTCGAGGATCCCCTGCACCAGCGGGATCATTTTCATGTCGAGGTGCATACAGCAGGCCAGACGCACGCCGCTGAGGTCGGGCAGCGCGGCGACCTGACGCAGGGTACGCGGCATATTCTGGCTGGCCCATGCCACTTCTTTCGCTAAAGAGATTTTATTATTCACTGGGTTATGACCTTCAATTCGCAAAAGGGGTATCCCCCTGACCGAAAAGGGATTCTATCAGCCCCCGCGAGAATTCACAGCACAATGCCGTCGGACATCGCCGCCCGCGCTATCCCCTGCGAAAGACAGGGTTGTTAATTTAAGGTTAAAAAAAGAAAATAAAATATAAGTAATTCCTATGATTTGAGCGATGAAGCGATGTTGAGTGTTATTCCTGCGGGGCTGTTTTCACGGCTGCGGATTTTCCTTGGCCGCCTGAAGCCGCACGCGCTGCCGGTGGCCCGCCGGCATATCGTGCTGGGATCCATTGGCGCCGGCACCGGACTGGCGGTGACCAGCATGTTCAGCCACTGGCTGCTCGGCGAAGTCAATCTGTGGTTTATTGCCCCGATGGGGGCCTCGGCGGTACTCCTGTTTGGCGTACCGAGCAGCCCGCTGGCGCAGCCGTGGTCGATTGTCGGCGGCAACGTGCTGTCGGCGCTGATCGGCGTCACGGTCGGTATGCTGGTCCCCGATGCGGCGCTGGCCTGCGGTCTGGCGGCGGCTCTGGCGATCGCCGGGATGTATTTTCTGCGCTGTCTGCATCCCCCCGGCGGCGCGGTGGCCCTGACGGCGATCCTCGGCGGCGCCGGGGTGCACAGCGAAGGCTATCACTTTGTGCTGACCCCGGTGCTCCTCAACTCGCTGATGCTGGCGCTGCTGGCTATTGTGTTTAATAACCTGGTTGGCCGCCGTTATCCGCATCCGCTGGCGGCAGAGGAGGTCAAATCCAGGGCGGTGCCGCTGGGTATTTCGGTCACCCGGGAAGATATTCACGCCGCGCTGCTGGAAGGCCAGTTCCTCGACATTGATGAAGACGATGTCCAGGAGTTGCTGGAGAATATCGAGCAGCAGGCGCGGCAGCGCATCGCGACGGCAGCCCGCCGCTAAGGGCGTACAGCGGGCTGCGGATTACAGATCGCCGGTAAGATACTGCGCGACCCCGCGGCCAAAGCTCCAGTCGCCTTTCTGGTTACTGATAATCGACACCATCAGATCATCGCCGCTCAGGCCGCAGTGTTCCGCCAGCTCCTCCTGCAAAATGGCGAAGAAGCGCTGCTTCTGCGCCTCGCTGCGCGGGCTGGTATAGACCCGCACCACCACCAGATCCCGCGTGCGGGTCAGTCCGAGGCCGGTATCTTCAATCACCATATGGTGGGCTTTGTTTTCATGAACAATCTGGTAACGGTCGCGTTCTGGTACCTCGAAGGCGCGTAGCACGGCGCGATGGGCGGCATCCAGCAGGGTTTTGACCTCCTGTTCCGTACGGCCTTCAATCAGGTCAAATGTCAGTAATGGCATGCAGGTGCTCCTTATCGTTAGGGAATAATGATGGGCTCAACAAGATGCTAGCCGATGCCGCCGTCGGCAAAAACCGCTATAGTTGAATACATTGTTTTTACTGGTGAACAATCACATGAGCGAGAGTCGTCCGGAGAGTTACTGGCTCCATCTGTACTGGCTGACGGTGCTGGAAGAACAAAAAAGCTATACCCGGGCCGCGGAAAAGCTGGGGATCAGCAAGTCGGCTATCAGCCAGAAAATCAGCGAGCTGGAGCGGGTGATCGGTAAAACCCTCGTCCATCGCACCACCCGCAGCGTGAGCCTCAGCGACGACGGACTGCGGCTGGTGGCGGAACTCAACGAGCCGTTTGGTCAGTTGCGGGATATTTTCACCGTCGCCTGCGATGAGGGCGGGCCGCTGCGGGGAACGCTGCGCCTGACCGCGCCGGTGGCCTTTTCCCGCCAGCAGCTGGTCCCGGCGATCGCGCCGTTTTTGCATCAGCATCCCCAGCTGCATTTGCAGCTGGAGGTGACCGACCGGCTGGTCTCTCTGGCCAGCGAAGGGTTCGATCTTGCCATCCGCCACTGTCGGCGCGAGGCGTTCCCGGACACCCACGTCGCCTGGCCGCTGTGTCACACTGCGACGCTGATCGTGGCGTCCGCCGACTATATTCGCCGCCATGGCCGCCCGGAGACCCCCGACGATCTGCGCCACCACCAGTGCCTGACCTATCCCCGCGGGCCACAGCGCCCGCAGTGGACGTTCACCTCCCGCCAGACGCCCGATGCACGGGTGACGATCAACGTGCAGGGGCCGTTCGCTACGAATAACAGCGAGTCGCTACGTGATGCGGTGCTGGCGGGGCTGGGGGTGGCGCTGCTGCCGGATTTCAGCGCCCGGGAGGCCATCGGTCGCGGGCTGGTGCAGGAGCTGCTGCCGGCGTGGCAGCCGGTGGAGGTGTTTGCCGATAAGCTGTACGTCATCCGGCCCTATACCCCGCGCGTGTCGCGCGCGGTGGAAACCTTCAGCCGCTACCTGAAAGCGACCTTCAGCGAGCCGCGTCCAGCTCCCGCGCCAGCGCCTCGCTAAAGCGGGGAAGCAGATGGCGCTCGCCGGGAAGCCGTTGTGCGAGGGTGATGGTTTTGTCGGCGCAATAGACCCGCTCGCTGCCGAGCTGCGCTTCGAAGGCGTTTGCCGCCTGATGCGCCGCGGTAAGATCAGCGTCAATAAGGATCACCGCATGGGCCAGCACGACATGGCCGCGGCCTGCCGCCAGCGGCCGCCAGTACTGGGCGGTGCCAACAATCTTGCGCGCCGCCTCGCCCTCTCCGCAGGCGAGGTTGTACCGGCCATCGCAAAAGGAACCGTTTACCGCCCGGGCGTGGCTGGCAACGCCGAAGCGCGCCAGGGTACGCTGCAGCACAGCGCACAGCGAGTGATAGATAGGTTCGGCGGCCTCGCCGAGCGGCTGCTGCACCGGCCAGGCGAGGCTAAGGTTGATAATACCCGGCCCCTGGGGTACCAGACCGCCCCCGGAGCGGCGGAGCCATACCGGCCAGCCGCGCGCGGCAAAATGCGCGCTGACCGCCGGCAGATCCGCAAACTGACGATAGCTCCCCGGCACCACAAATCCCTGCGGTGCCTGCCAGAGCTGGGCGACGGCTTCCCCGGCGCAGGCTTTGGCAAACAGCGGCTGTTCCGCCTGGGTGGGGTCCTCGCAAAACTGCAGCGCCAGCGAGGAGGGGGTAAAACGGCGAGGCCAGCAGTCGGCCAGCGATAACAGAGACATGCATTCTCCTTACCGGAGGGCGCGGGTCACGCCCTCCGCTTGTGGGTCAGTGGACGGTCTGTTTTTTCATCAGCAGGGCGGTGAGCGCCGACAGCAGGCATCCCGCGGTCAGATAGAGGGCCACGCTGTGCCATGAACCGCCGGAGAAGGTGACCAGCGCCGCGGCGATAAACGGCGTAAAACCGCCGCCGACCACGCTCGCCACCTGGTAGCCGACGCCGGCGCCGCTATAGCGATAGCTGGCGCCGAACAGCTCGGTAAACATCGGCTGCTGGACGCAGACCACCATATCATGGGCGATATTGGCCAGCATCAGGGCGAAGAACAGGATCCAGAAAACAGACTGACTCTCCAGCGCCATAAAGAACGGAAAACCGCTCAGCGTGCCGATCAGCGCGCCGGTGATATAGATCCGTCGGCGACCAAAGCGGTCTGCCAGCCAGGCGAAGCAGGGGATAGTCAGGCAGCTAAGACCGCCCACCAGCAGGCCGATGTTGAGAAACAGCTCGCGCGACAGGCCGAGGTTTTGCGTGGAATAGTTGAGGGCGAAGGCGGTGACGATATACATCGTCAGCAGTTCGCACAGCCGCAGGGCGATAATCAGTAAAAACGCTCCCGGATGGCGAAGCAGGGCTTCCACCACCGGTAGTCGCTTTTTCTCCGGCTGAAGGTTGGCCTGGCTCTGCTGCGCTTCAAATTCCTGCGATTCCGCCATGCCGTTACGGATCCACAGCGCAATAAGGACCAGCACCACGCTGAACAGGAACGGTAAGCGCCAGCCCCAGTTGAGGAACTGCTCGTCGGTGGTCAGGCTGCTGATCAGCGATACCAGTCCGGTGGAGAGCAGCAGGCCGACGCCGTAACCCACCTGCACCCCGCTGCTGTAAAAGGCTTTTTTCCCTTTCGGCGCATTTTCGACGGAGAGCAGCGCGGCGCCGCCCCATTCGCCGCCGACGGCGAATCCCTGAACCGCACGCAGGAACACCAGCAGCACCGGCGCCCACCAGCCGATCTGGTTGAACGAGGGGAGCAGGCCGATGCAGGCAGTGGCGATACCCATCATCCAGACGGTCATCATCAGCATCCGTTTCCGCCCGAGGCGATCGCCGAAGTGGCCAAAAATAATTCCGCCGAGCGGGCGAAAAAGAAACCCAACGCCGAAGGTGGCAAAGGCGGCAAGCGTTCCCATCGCCGGGCCGATTTGCGGGAAAAATTCGCGGTTGAACACCAGCGCGGCGGTAATGCCATAGAGAAGAAAATCGTACCAGTCGACCACGGCGCCGGCAAAACTGCCCCATGCCGCCCGACGGGCGCGATGCAGTGCATCCGCTGGCTCGGCGGGCTGCACGCTTATTGTTGAATCCATACCCTGTCCTGTCAGTCACGTAATTTGTCGTTATTGGAATGAGACGCTTTTACCCTGGCGCCTGTCCTGAGACTACCGTGCCGTGCCGGTTCAGGAAAGCGATTTGCATGGCAAAAAACAGAATGGTGCAAAAAATAAGCGACTGGAATGGCGGGCGAAATCACAACCTGTGGTAAACATTCTGGCAATTTGCCCACCAGCTTATACTTTTAATTAAATCAACGGATAGCAAAGAGGGACATCTTTTAAGAATTGACGTAAATGGTTTACACTTAACACGTCTCCTTCTCTGGAATGGTGAGTTAAATGCGTTTACTTCTTGCAGTTTTATTTTGTTCTGTGATGTTACCTTCTGCTTACGCTGAAAAACTGCCTGCGCCGACAGGAAAACCTGTGCTGACCATTTCCGGAAAAATCGGAAATACAAACGTCGGTGACAAGGCCGTTTTTGATCTCGCGATGCTGGAAAAACTGGGGATGAAGACAGTGGAAACCACGACCCCCTGGTACACCGGCAAGGTTCGTTTTGACGGCATTCCCCTTAATAAACTCATGGATTTAGTCGGCGCGAAAGGCACATCTGCCCGCGTGCTGGCGCTGAACGACTACACGACCATTATCCCGATGGATGATTTTTATAAATTCCCGGTCATTATGGCGTTAAAAATGAACGGCGAATATATGCGTATTCGAGATAAAGGCCCATTATTTATCGTCTACCCTTACGACAGTAGTGCTGAATTACAGAACCAGATCTATTATTCCCGATCGGCCTGGCAAGTTTCAAAGATTATTATAGAATAAGGGTTGGATCTTGAATCGAATACTCACGGCTATTATTTTGTCGTTATTTGTTGTTACCGGATATATAACTTATCTGGTGCATGAGCGACAAAGTGAGTTGCAAAAATTTACCCGTTATACGGACTCGTGGTCCATGTCGCAGATGGTGTCGGAATATATGCGGCTGGAGTCCCGACTGGCGGGAATGGCGATTGGGGCCGAAGGGGCGGACCACGATGAGGTGCGCCTGCGCCTGGAGATCATGATGAGCCAGATCGAACTCCTGCAGCAGGGCGATCTGGGTAAATTTATTAATAAAAGCGAGCAGCGAAAGACGGTTGTCGCCACGCTGATCCGCAATCTCCATCAGCTTGATAAACAGGTTGATACCATGACGCCGGCGCAGGTTAAACAGATCCTGCCGGTGTTAAGCGAGCTGGACGGTCCCCTGACCTCAATGGCCGCCGCCACGCTGACGCAAGATATTAATATCGTTAATGTCACGCATGATAAAATTCAGCATCTCTATTATATCTACTCGGTGATCTCCATTCTGCTGATCGCCATGTGTATTACCCTGGGTTTGCTGATGCTGCGGCAGAATAATAACCTGCGTCGCGCCCATGTTCGTATGAAGACCCTGGCCAACGATCTGCAGATCTCAAAAGAGAAGCTGCAGGTGCAGAACCGCCGTCTCCAGTACGATGCCTACCATGATTCACTAACCGGCATGCCCAACCGCCTCTCTTTCTGGCAACGACTGCAGGAGATCGTCAATCAGGTGCGTCCTTATAAGGGATGCGCCGTGGTGATGCTTTTTGACCTCGACAGCTTTAAGGATGTGAACGACACCCTCGGCCATGATGCTGGCGATAAGCTGCTGCAGGATCTGGCCAGTCGTCTCTCCTTTTTTCGTAAAACCACCGAGACGCTGTATCGCCTCGGCGGGGATGAGTTCGCGATGCTCTCTTACGATCTGACCGAAGAGATGGCCCTTGAGCGGGCCAATGTTATCCGCGAAAAAATCAGCCAGCCCTATCAGATCTATGATGCGCAAATTAATATCGACGCCTGCATTGGGATCGTGATTTCAGACGGCGAAAGCCGTACCGATTATTTGTACAAATGTGCCGACCTCGCGCTGTATGAGGCGAAAAAAGAGGGCAGCGGGCATGTGCAAATTTTCCGACCCGGGATGCTGCAACGTTTGCAGGAGAATAAATCGTTCGAAGACGATCTGCTGCTCGCGTTGGCCCATGACGAATTCAAAGTTTACTACCAGCCGATCGCCGATACCGTTACCCGCGAAATCTATGGTTATGAAGCGCTGGTTCGCTGGTTTCATCCGGTACGCGGCGCCGTGCCGCCGACGGTATTTATTCCGGTGGCAGAGAAAATCGGCCTGATTAATGCCCTTGGTGAGTGGGTACTGAAGACCGCCTGTGCCGAAGCGGCCAGCTGGGCGACGCCGCTCAAGGTCTCGGTTAACGTTTCACCTATTCAGCTGATGAACACCTCGCTGACTGACACCATTATCAGTGTGCTGCAGCAAACCGGCCTCGATCCGCGACGCCTGGATCTGGAGATCACCGAATCCGATGTCTTCAACGAGAACACCCGCTCGCTGGAAATTCTCAGCCAGCTGCGTGAGCAGGGCATTCAGATCTCCATTGATGACTTTGGAACCGGTTATTCCTCCCTGTCGCGCCTAAGCTACTTCCCGTTCGACAAAATTAAAATCGATCGCTCGTTTGTTATTAATATTCCGGCGCAAAAAGACGATCTCGATATCGTTCGTCTGATTATCAGTATGGGAAAGAGCCTGCATATGCGTATTGTGGCGGAAGGCGTGGAAACCGAAGAACAGTTGACCTCGCTGCAGGCGCTGGGGTGTGATCTGGTCCAGGGGTATTTAATCGGTAAGCCAAGTCCACTGCGCTAGCAACTCCCGAACACGTTTATATTATTATTCCGGGTGATTTCAGGATCCTGAAATCGCTTTTTTATTTAAACGTGTCGCTAATCCCTGAGGGGTATAAAAAGGGGTAGGGGTAAAATTCGACAATAAAATAATATCCTCAACGTTTAAAAGAGGTATATGATATGCATCATATAGGCTATTTCTGACCGCCTCGTTTGCGGCGGTAAAGTGAGGCACCATCATGCAGCGAATCATTATTCCCACCCATTACGTTCACACCCGCAGCACGCCGCTGTGGACCAAAGAGACCGCCCCGGCCTCTATCTGGCGCCGCCATCTGGATGCCGGCACCCGACAGGGGGTTTACCCTCGTCTTTCGGTGATGCAGGGGGCGATCCGCTATCTCGGCTATGCCGATGAAACCAGCCCCGATCCTGTGGAAACCCTGACCATTGAAGCTGGACAGTTTGGCGTCTTTCCGCCGGAAAAATGGCACTGTATTGAGGCGCTCACCGAAGACACGGTGTTTAATGTCGACTTTTACGTTGATCCGCAAATACTCATAGAGGGATAAAAAGAGATGACCAGTGAAAATAAAGGCTATGCTTTAGCGCTGGAAAACTGCCAGCTACACCAGAAGCGTGAAAAAATATTCCTCAAACCGATGGCGCTGTATATTCCGCAGCAGGCAGTGGAGGCCGTTAATAGTCTGCTGAATGACCTGCCGGGTGGCAATGAACAAGGAGAGTGGGTATTGACCGTCACCAATAATAATAACGGCGTCTCGGTCGATAAAACCTTTTCCTCGCGCACAGCGCTAGGCGATCCGTCCACTGCCGCCGATGCCGTGAAAGATCTGATCAATATCGTCCGCGGTTATGAGTCCGATGAAGAGACCAACGTCTGCGGCTGGTAGATCCGCTACGCCTCTGCCGGGTGACTATCGTTGCCCGACGCCATCTGGCCGACCAGCCACTCCCGCAGAGCGATAATATCCGCCCGCTGCGCTGCCGCTTCGGTAGTGACCAGGTAGTAGCGGGCGCCCGGTAACGCGTTGCTGAACGGCGCGGACAATACGCCGCGCTGCAGCAGATCCCGCGCCAGCAGTTCGCTGGCAATGACCGCCCCCTGACCGGCCACCGCCGCCTGCAGGGCATGCGTCTCATCGCTGAAGGTTAACCCCGCATCACTAGTCAGCGTCGGCGGTCCATAGCGACGGCGCCAGTTCTCCCAGGTGGGTGAATCGGCTGGCACATGCCGGTTGGCGACGTGAAACAGCGTCACCTGCGCCAGATCCTCAGGCCGGACGAGGCCCAGCGACGGACTGGCGACTACGATAAAACGATCCTCATACAGCAGCGTGCAGCACAGCGCCGTCTCCGGCGTTTCGCGATAGCGAATCGCCGCATCCACCGTGCCCAGATGCAGATCCACCCGTTCGACGCTGGTGTGTAGCCGCAGGTCGATGGCTGGAAAGCGGGCGGTAAAATCCGCCAGCCGTGGCACCAGCCAGTGGGTGAGGAAATTGGAGGTGGTGGTGACGGTTAAGGATGGCGGCTGGCGGGACTGCGCGATCTGCACAATCGCCTGTTCCAGGGCGCTAAAAGCGCGCTGCGTAGCGGCGTAGAGGATCTCGCCATCAGCGGTCAAACTGACCCCCTGGGCACTACGCTCGCAGACCCGGCACTCCAGCACCGATTCCAGCAGTTTGATCTGATGGCTGACTGCCGTCGCGCTGACGCCGAGTGCTTCAGCGGCCTGTTTAAAACTGCGATGGCGTGCAACGGCATGAAAGGCGCGCAGCGCCCCCAGCGGCGGCAGACGGGGTGTTCTCATGGCTGAGTTTTTCTCATCTATGGCTGAAAACTATGCGTTTGTGTGTCTCCGTATAGTGGCGATAGGCTACGGGCATGTAAAGACAACGGCATGAATTAAATTCATGTCGTTTAACGTGTCAGGAGCGAAATATGCGTGTTTTAAGCCATTACACCACCGCGGACACTGCGGAGATGATTGACCCACGCGGTCGCGCCATTGCCCTCAGCGTGGTGTTTGCCGCTGGCGCCTTACTGATAAACATGACTCCCGTGATCGGAATTGTCGGTAGTCTGACGCTGCTTGCGCTTCTGATTGCGGCCTTTGGTGCCGGATGGGGATTCGCGCGCAGCCTGCCCTGGCTTTATCGGGCGCCTCTGGCGACGATGCGTTGGGCCTTCTTTTTGTCAGCGACCGGCTGGTTGCTGGCACTGGTGGCCTGGTATGGTGGACAGGACTGGCCGGGACTGCTGCCCGGTGTGGCGTTCGGCGGGGCCGGTGCGGCGACTGCCTGGCGCGTTAGCGCAGGTTGGGCGAGTCCGGCGACTGGCCGGGTCAGTGGCGCCACACTGCTGAGCGTGGCGGTGGCCATTGCGGCGACGCTGCTGACCTGGCACACCGCCGGGGCAGGACGCAGCGGCGTGTGCTTTGCTTTCGCGGTACTGCTGGACTGGGCGCTGCTCGGCGCGCTGATCGTCCGTATTCGCCAGCAGGAGAGTGCGGCGTAGCGGCAAGCGAGGGCTGCAACGGGGGCCAGTCAAGCGAGACGGGAACGTTGTCCGACGAGGCGGTAAATATCTTCTACACTGTTACAGACATCACATTCCTGTGCGGCCAGCACCTCTGCCGGTCGCCATCGGCATTCAGCCAAGGCATGGGCCTGCTGGCTGGTTATCCTGAAAGAGGAGTCTGTAACATGGCATTTGTCACCACCCAAGACGGCGTCAACATTTACTTCAAAGACTGGGGTCCAAAGGAAGCTCAGCCGATTGTTTTCCATCACGGCTTGCCGTTAAGCGCCGACGACTGGGATAACCAGATGCTGTTTTTCCTGGCTGAAGGTTTTCGGGTTATCGCCATTGACCGCCGGGGCCATGGCCGCTCCGATCAGGTCAGCGAGGGGCACGATATGGACCATTACGCGGCGGACGTCACGGCGGTGGTGGAACATCTGGATCTGCACAATGCGGTCCATGTGGGGCACTCCACCGGCGGCGGCCAGGTTGCTCGCTACGTGGCTCGCTATGGGCAGCCGCAGGGGCGGGTGGCTAAGGCGGTATTGATCAGCGCCGTTCCGCCGTTGATGGTGAAAACCGACCAGAATCCGGGCGGTACGCCGATCGAAGTGTTTGACGGTTTCCGTAAAGCGCTGGCGGCTAACCGCGCCCAGTTCTATCTCGACGTCGCCTCTGGCCCGTTCTATGGCTTCAATCGCGACGGCGCTGAGGTCTCCCAGGGGACGATCCAGAACTGGTGGCGACAGGGAATGATCGGCAGCGCCAAAGCCCATTACGAAGGCATCAAAGCCTTTTCAGAAACCGACCAGACCGACGACCTTAAGTCGATTACGCTGCCGGTGCTGGTCATGCAGGGGGATGACGATCAGGTGGTTCCCTATAAAAATGCGGCCATTCTGCAGGACAAGCTGTTACCAAACAGCCAGCTGATTATTTATCCTGGCTTCCCGCATGGGATGCACACCTCCCACGCTGATACCATTAACGCCGATCTGCTGGCGTTTATCCGCGCCTGATCCTCGATGTCACCGGGCAGAACGTCGTTTTTTGCCTTCTGCCCCTGCCCTGGACGCCTGAGGCGCCGGGGCGTATCGGTTGACGAGCAGGGGAAATCTGCTTAACTCATGAGATACCTGACGATTATTTGCCCCTGACAGGATAAAACACCGGCTTTCCCGTATGGGAGACCGGCGGAATTCTGCGCAAGAGAGACAAGAGAGAGACAATGAAATTAGCCGGCCTTCATCCCGACGAGCAGCGTCGCCTGCAATCGCTTCGCTCCTCCGGGCTGTTGAATAGCGGAAAAGAAGAACGTTTCGATCGCCTGACCAGGCTTGCTCGTTCGCTGTACAACCTGCCTGTCGCCTCCATTAGTCTGGTGGAGGAAGATCTGCTGCATATCAAATCCTGTGCCGGTCTGGATGTGGACACGGTGCCGAGAGATATATCATTTTGCGCCCATACCATTCTGCAAACCGACCCGCTTATCGTTAACGATATGCAGCAGGACGTGCGCTTTCATGATAATCCGCTGGTGATCCAGGCCCCGTTTATCCGTTTTTATGCCGGCTATCCGGTACAACTACCGGATGGGGCCACCGTGGGGTCTTTCTGTCTGATGGATCATCAGCCGCGTTCGTTTTCCGCCCATGAAATCCAGATCTTAAGCGATCTGGCTGCGATCGTGGAGGATGAGTTTAAGGTGCTGGATGCGGCAACCTCAGATGAACTCACAGGGTTGTTTAATCGTCGGGGATTCCTCACCCTGGCAGAGTATGCCCTGCTGACCGCCCAGCGCCGCCATGAGCCGATGAGTCTGGCGTTTGTCGACCTTGACCGCTTCAAACATATCAATGATACCTGGGGGCATGAAGAGGGCGATCGCGCGCTGATCGCCATCGCCGATCTGATGAAAGCGGCCTTTCGCGAGTCCGATATTCTCGCCAGGCAGGGGGGCGATGAGTTTATTATTCTGTTCGCCAATACCGGCCGCCACGATGCGGCAACAGCAATGGAGACACTGAGCCAGAATGTGGCCCGTTTTAACCAGCAGGCGGCTCATCCCTGGCAGCTGGCTTTCTCCTGGGGCTGCGTTGAGTACGATCCCGCCACTCACCCCAATCTTAACGCGCTGGTGGCCACCGCCGACCGCCTGATGTACCAGGCAAAGCAGAAGCAGGGGCGCGAACGTCGCTAACCTGGCGTGGAGGCGTTCTGCAGATACCGCTGTGCCTGCTGCCGCTTCTGTGCATAGCTGCTGAGCAGCGCCTGCTGTGATTGCCCTTCGTTATCGTAAAACAGACCGCCTTCGTCAGCGATAAAGCGATAATGCTGTTCCAGCTGGTTTAGCACCCAGTCGATGCGTTGCAGGGTGAGTAAGGTGCACGACTGGCCATGCAGATCGTCTTCGATATCCAGCACGTGGGAGCGGAAGGCCTCAACGGCAAATAACCGGCTCAGCGCGGCTGGGTCCGCCAGCGCCGACGCCCAGCGCGCCGTTATCTGCTGAAAATGGGCCTGCACCTGCGGAGCGGCCCGCCGGGCGCGGAGCCAGGCGAGCTTGCGCCGGTAGCTTTCGAGCGCCAGCCGCTTCAGATCGCGATAGTGCGCCAGCTGCTGCTCCGCGTCGGGGACCTGGGTCATCAGCCAGCCAAAAAAGAAACGGGTCTCAAAGCGCTCGACAAAGTGAAACAGCGGATCGGCCAGACCGTTGCTGTTGAATTCCCTGAGCGGATCGAAGGGATACATATAGCCAAAATCGAACAGCCACAGCTGCTCCTGACAGTCCACCAGCAGATTTCCACGACAGAGATCCCACTCCATCAGCCCCTTTTCCTCACAGGCTTCCAGGGTCGTAAATAGCTGGGCGATCAGCGGCGGGGTCAGCTGGTGAATCAGCTCGCCATCGATCCACGGCGAGAGCAGGATGCCGAGGCGATAATCGGCATACAGCGTCGGAACGATGTGGGTGAAGCGCGGCGCGGTGACCGGGTTATCCTTCAGCCGCTGCAACGCCTGCCGGCGCTGCACTTCATTTAAAAACGACAGCTGGCCGTTGAGGTTGGCGACGCCGGCGACGGCGCGCCGTTTCTTTAAATTGTACTCCTCGCCGGCGATGCGCAGCCGGTAAACCTCGCCGGTTAGTCCCGAGCCGTATACCTGCACCACATAGGGTGAATCGGGGCCCAGCGCGGCGAGGGTTTCTGGTGGCAGCGGGCAGTGGCTGACGTCGCCAACGATAAGGGGGTCTCCGCTGCGATCGAACGCCTGCTGTTGCTGTTGTCTGAGGTTCATGGTGCCTCCGGGTATAACGTTAGATAGCGTGGATAATCCACGCTATCTCACCCGCAAGCGGCGGTGAATTCATCCTACTGGCGGGGGCTTTTTCAGGCTGAGCTGGGCTGCGTTCACGGAGGAGACTCGGGGCGTAGGGCGGCGGCCCGGAACGGCAAGCGTCTGGAACGCATACCTGACGCCGTTATCGATGCCAGGCTGGATGCGATTCTGAGTTAACGTCAGCGACGCAAAAAAGCAAAAAGCCTGCTCGAAAGCAGGCTTTTTAAATGTGGCTCCTCTGACTGGACTCGAACCAGTGACATACGGATTAACAGTCCGCCGTTCTACCGACTGAACTACAGAGGAATCGTGTGGAGTCGTATCTTAGCGGCGAAAAATCTTTTGTCAAACATCAATTCGCCTGTTCAGGTGCAACTGCCGCTTCCATCAACAATTTGTTGTCATTTCCGACAATTATTCAGGAAAAATACTTTGCAGGATACCCATTTCTCAATCATCATTTGAAATGTTGTTTCAACATCTCTCACTAAGGTCTCTCTTGAACGTCACCTCCGCCGTACGCCAGGCCGTCGAACGGACACCCTGGTTTAAAAAACGTCAGCGTTATCGTGTGCTGTACTGGCGCGAAATTAGCCCTCTCGCTGTGCCCATTCTGCTGGAAAATGCCTGTGTGCTGTTGATGGGGGTATTGAGTACCTTCCTTGTCAGCTGGCTGGGAAAAGAGGCCATGGCCGGGGTAGGTCTGGCCGATAGCTTCAACATGGTGATTATGTCGTTCTTTGCCGCCATCGATCTCGGCACCACGGTGGTGGTGGCCTTTAGCCTCGGCAAGCGCGATCGGCGACGGGCGAGGGCGGCCGCGCGCCAGTCGCTGGCCATTATGACCCTGTTTTCGATTTTGCTGGCGGGGGTGATCCATGCCTTTGGCCAGGAGATTATTGATTTTGTCGCCGGCGATGCCACCGCCCAGGTTAAGGACCTGGCGCTGACCTATCTGGAGCTGACGGCGCTGAGCTACCCTGCGGCGGCGATTGCGCTGATCGGTAGCGGGGCGCTGCGCGGCGCCGGAACCACCAAAATCCCGCTGCTGATCAACGGCGGGATGAATATCCTCAATATCTTAATCAGCAGCGTGCTCATCTACGGCATCTTCTCCTGGCCGGGGCTGGGCTTTGTCGGCGCCGGGCTTGGGCTGACCATTGCCCGCTATATTGGCGCGATAGCCACGATCTGGGTGCTGATGGTGGGGCTCAACCCGGCGTTACGACTGTCGCTGAAAGGCTACTTTAAACCCTTTAACTTCGCCATTATCTGGGAGGTGATGGGGATCGGCATTCCGGCCAGTATCGAATCGGTACTGTTCAATGGCGGTAAACTGCTGACCCAGATGTTTGTCGCCGGGATGGGCACCAACGTTATCGCCGGCAACTTTATCGCCTTTTCGGTGGCTTCGCTGATTAACCTGCCGGGCAACGCCCTTGGATCTGCCTCGACAATTATTACCGGCAAGCGGCTGGGGAAAGGGCAGATTGGCCAGGCTGAATTTCAGGCCTGGCACGTATTCTGGCTGTCGACGATCATTCTGACGCTAATTGCCTGGGGCAGCGCCCCCTTCGCCGGCTTTATTGCCTCGTTCTATACCCATGAAGAAGACGTAAAAGAGGTGGTGAAACAGCTTTTGTGGCTCAATGCGCTGTTTATGCCGATCTGGTCGCTGTCGTGGACCTTACCTTGCGCCTTTAAAGGCGCGCGCGACGTACGCTATACCATGTGGGTGTCGATGCTTGGCATGTGGGGCTGCCGGGTGGTGGCGGGCTATACGCTCGGTATCGTGCTGGGGATGGGGGTGATCGGCGTCTGGTTGGGGATGGTGCTCGACTGGGCAGTGCGCGGCGTGTTGTTTTACTTCCGCATGGTGAGCGGGCGCTGGCTGTGGAAGTACCCGCGCGTGAAGGCTTCGCCAGAAAAAAACTGAGTCTCTTGCCGGATAAACGCCATTTTTTGCGCAAAGTGAAGAATAATTCGGCAAACGATTCATTTTATTAAAAACAGGCTTTGACAGGACCGGGCGTCATCGATACTATGCGCCCCGTTCACACGATTCCTCTGTAGTTCAGTCGGTAGAACGGCGGACTGTTAATCCGTATGTCACTGGTTCGAGTCCAGTCAGAGGAGCCAAATTTAAGAAGCCTGCTTTCGAGCAGGCTTTTTGCTTTTCTGCCCGCCACGCTTCTCTGTGGACGAAGATCTAAAGTCATCACCGGGCCGTTCGTCTGGTCCATCCTGACGCTTCCCAGCGGGGAACACAGCATTTTCCTTTGTATACATTTCTCTGTTTCAATAAAGCTTGTCATATAATTATTCTTCATCAATGCAGAACACACACTCACTTCTATAAAATACCGTTTCCATTGCCGCACGGGATCGTATAATCAGATGCGAATGGAACTCCGATCTGATTATTCACTACACTCTTTTTTGTTAATGGAAATAACGATGAAAAGTAAATGCTTTATTATAGTATTGATATCTACACTCTTATTAAGCGCCTGTGCATGGACTTCGCGAGGTAAAATCAACCGTAACCTGGAGAGCGCTTCCTATCTGGCAAATAAGAATTCATATTCTTCTTCCTATTGTGACAGCCTTGATTACCTGAAGGGAGCCCTGGCAATCGCACAGGCTAAGGGGAGTGCTGGTCTGCAAGCCAAAGTATTGCAGGCCTATGTCGATAATTATAATAAAATTATAATTAATCTTAAATATATTCATGCACAATCTAGTATTAATGATATTTGGCAAAAAGGCGAAAGCTATGCCTGCTGGATGCCGGAGATGCGCCGCGTCATGCCCTTAATGACGGCAGAAATGAAAGCGCAGATTCATCCTGAATCTTACCCATCCACGGCTTACGAGCAAAAAGGAAGGGACCTGGCGGGAGAGGCTTTTTATCAACTGGCGCAAAAAGAAAAAAATAAAACAGTGAAGCTCCATGACCTGCTTGCAACTTATCGTTACAGCCCGGGGCGTAAAGGTCTTAATCACGATCTGCAAACGGCTTATGAAAATGCTACCAATCATATTATTTTAAAAAATGCCGGGGACAGGGCTATCGCGGGTAAAGATGTATTGAGGGAAGGCGTTATTCCCGGACTTCGTCACTATTACGCGGAAAAATCACTCGATGAACGCAAAAAAGAAGCTAGCGACAGGAATAAAGTGCTTCCTTACCCTCTGGAAGTCAGCTGTATGTGTCACTATGTCTTCGACTATCCCAATGCCCCACAAAAAACCGGTACAAATTTTGTTATTACATTGCGCTTAACCAAAGCCAAACGTGAATCCGGAAGTTACAGACGGACCGCGCCGGAAGAAAGAGAGGGCGTCACACAGCAGTGTTACGATGTCCCTGTTTTCAGTCGCGACGGCAAAGGGAAAAAAATGAAAACCGGTGAAACGAAAACCCGCTGTGTCAATAGCACCTATACTTATACTGAAAATGCCGTTTACAGCGGAACAGAATATACGACCACCCTAAGGGGAAAAATAATGATGAGCATGAATGGTCGCACCATACTCAAAAACCAGGATATTATTGGCTATGAGTCGACCGAGTCTTCTTCCGCAGATAGCCTTGCAAAGGCCCAGAATGATATTGTCCGGCTTATGGCTTACAAAATAAAAGTGGGCATCTTCAGCGCCAAATGACTCTGCTCGCCGGTGGGTATATCGCTGCACACTGACGCTCCCCTGCGGGGAACGCCAGCGTATTTCCTTTCTATCTCTGCGTCATCGATTAACGGAACGGCGGCTCGTTGAAGGTGCGCAGCTTACGCGAGTGCATATGATCCCCCTCGGCGCGTAGCAGGTCGATCGCCCTGATACCGATCTGCAAATGCTCCGAGATAGCGCCCTCGTAAAAGCGGTTGGCCTGGCCGGGGAGTTTGATTTCACCGTGCAGCGGCTTGTCCGACACGCAGAGTAAAGTGCCGTAGGGGACGCGGAAACGATAGCCCTGGGCGGCAATGGTCGCGCTCTCCATATCGATAGCTACTGCGCGGCTGAGATTAAAGCGCAGCGCCGAAGCGGAATAGCGCAGTTCCCAGTTACGGTCGTCGGTGGTGACGACTGTTCCGGTACGCAGCCGTTGCTTCACTTCCTCGCCGGGCATCCCGCTCACCTGCTTGGTGGCGTCGTAGAGGGCGCGCTGTACTTCGGCAATGCTGGGGATCGGGATATCCGGCGGCAGAACGGCGTCCAGCACATGGTCGTCGCGCAGATAGGCGTGCGCCAGCACGTAGTCGCCAATACTCTGGCTTTCGCGCAGGCCGCCGCAGTGGCCGATCATCAGCCAGACGTCCGGGCGCAGCACAGCGAGGTGGTCGCAGATGGTTTTGGCGTTTGCCGGGCCGACGCCAATATTAATCAGCGTGATCCCTTTGCCGTCGTGGGTGATCAGATGCCAGGCCGGCATCTGGTGCTTCTTCCAGGCCAGATCGGAAATGGCCTGTTCCGGCGCTTCGGTTTCCGCAGTGATCCAGATCCCGCCGGCACAGGAGAGGGCGATATAGGGGCTGTCAGGATCGAGGATCTGGCTGCAGCCCCAGCTGACGAACTCATCCACGTAGCGGGTATAGTTAGTGAACAGCACGTAGGGCTGGAAATGTTCCGCCGGCGTGCCGGTATAGTGTCGCAGACGCGCCAGCGAAAAATCGACACGACGGGCGTCAAAGTGCGACAGCGGGTAAAACTCAGTGGGATGGAACAGGCCATCCGCGGTCTCATCGCCAATCTGCGACAGCTCGGTGGTGGGAAAATAGCGTGTCAGACCGGCGCTCATCGAGCGGTCAAGGGTCAGAGTGGAACCATCTATCACGTAAGGATAGGGGATCTCATGCTGCGACAGCTCGACGCTGATATGGGCGCCATAGTCCTGATACAGCAGGGTCAGTTGTTCCAGCAGATAGCTGCGGAACAATTTCGGATTGGTGATGGTGGTGGTATAGCAACCGGCATGGGTGAAACGCCCCCAGGCGCGCGTTTTGAGGGCCTTATGGTCGGCACCGTCCCAGGAGACCGACAGCTGCGGATAGACAAAAAGGCCTTCCGCGCGGGCTTCGGTATCAGGGAGCGTATTATGGTCGATATAGTCGCCAATGGCTTTGCGTAGCGCGGTGACCGAGGCTTCATAGCGCGCTTCCAGCTCGGTAAGCGCTTGTTCCGGGGTCAGACTGGCGGCCTTGTTATTCATGATTCGCTCCTTGTTTCAGGTCTGCTGACATTCCCGATAGTATGTCACAGCGCGAAAAGGGCGAAAGGGAATTTATCTGGTGAATGCGAAGATACTGAAACGTCACTGGCTAAGGGCCCGCCGCGCTGTTTATCCAACGAAGTTGGCCCAGCGCTCACTGCTATAATGGCTGGCGTTGAGGATCTTTAGCGTGTGCGCCGGATTATTATTCAGACAATAGCGCGCATCGGTCAGCGGCGTGAGTTTATCCCCCACCCGCAGATGGAGCCTACAGGCTTCAATTTCAGCGATCATCTCCAGCGTGCCGCTCTGGAGCACGACGCGGCAGGGACTGGCTGAAGCATTGTCCTGTATTTTTTTTACCCACCACTCCATCAGTTTCTCCCTGTCCTGGTGACACGTACATCGATAATTCATGTTTCTTTAACGTCTGACAATAAGATTATCCCCTTGGTTTATACAGTGTTTAGAAATACGCGCCCGAACCTTGATCTCATCGTTAGGCTTTTTTTCTTTGAGAGTGAATGATCGGCCGGGTTTAATTTGCCGACAGCGGTAACTATGCTGAAAAGCAGACAGTAAAAATAGTCCGTCAGGAACGAGATGGGTGATAACGGCCAGGTGATAAATATAAGAGAGAGCGTCATGAAGCATATTTTTCGACACTGGCAAAGGCCGGGCATCGTCCTCGGCTCGCTACTGAAAAAAGGGATTATTGCGGTACTGGTGCTGCTGGTGGTCTTTCTCGCTGGACGGATCTATGAGTCCCAGCGCGGCCCGGCCCTGCATCGCTGGCATACCTGGAGTGGCAACGAGATGTCGGCCGAAGAGATAGACCAGGCGACCTTTGCCCAGTATCGGGCGCGGGAGCAGACTATTTTTGCGGATCTCCAGCGGGAAGTGACTGACAAGTTGCCGGAAGAAGATAAAACACCCGTCAACCGCTTTTATCGCTATAGCCGGGTCTGGCCGGGACAGTTTCACCAGGACTGGAACCGTTCTTTTGTGCTGGTGCCGCAGGGTAAGCCGCGCGGCAGCGTGGTGCTGCTCCATGGCCTGACCGATTCGCCTTATAGCGTACGCGATCTGGCGCAGCGCTGGCAGCAGCGTGGCTATGTGGCGGTGGTGCCACGTCTGCCGGGCCACGGTACCGCGCCCGGCGCCTTAACCGCGGTTGACTGGGAGACCTGGCTGGCGACAACGCGTCTGGCGGTACGCGAAGCGACCCGTCTGGCCGGGGAAGATGTGCCGCTACATCTGGTCGGCTACTCTAACGGCGGCGCGCTGGCGCTCAAGTACGCCCTTGATAGTCTGGAGGATAGCCACCTGCGTCAGCCGCAGCAGATTATCCTGCTGTCGCCGATGATTGGCGTGACCGCATTTGCCCGTTTCGCTGGTCTCGCCGGGCTGCCGTCCATCTTCCCGGCGTTCGCCCGCGCGGCCTGGCTGAACGTGGCGCCTGAGTTTAATCCGTTCAAGTACAATTCCTTTCCGGTTAAGGCAGCGAGACAGTCCTGGCTGTTAAGTCAGGCGCTGCAGCAGCAGATTATTCGTGCGGCGCGGCAGGACGAGCTGAAAGCACTGCCGCCGGTCCTCACCTTCCAGTCGGTGATGGATTCCACGGTCAGCACCCGGGCGGTGGTGGAGTCCCTGTATCGCTACCTGCCGGACAACGGCAGCGAGCTGGTGGTGTTCGATATTAACCAGGCGGCGGATCTTCGCGTCCTGTTTCGTCCTGCGCTCTATGCGGCAGTGAATACGCTGCTGCCGCCGGCGCCGCGGGCCTATACCACCACGGTGGTGACCAACGCGACGGCACACACGCTGCAGACCGTCGCCCGTACCACGCTGGCGCAGGAGCAGAACGAGCATCGTTACCCGTTGCATCTCGCCTGGCCGGCGGATATGTATTCTCTGTCGCATGTGGCAGTGCCGTTTCCCCTGAGTGACTCGCTATATGGTCGCGAGCCGGACGAGAAGAACCGCTACGGCATCAGCCTGGGCACTATTTCACTGCGAGGGGAAACTGGAACGCTGAGCGTGGGGCTGGAGACGTTAATGCGCGTCACCTCCAATCCTTTCTTTCCGTGGATGCTGGCGCGCGTCGATGAGCACATCACCTGCGGCGAACAGGCGGCGGTGGCGGCCTGCCTGAAAGCGCAGGCCAGAGCGGAGGCGTTAAAACAGGATCAGGTGCAGAACGGTGCGCAGCAGGATCCCGACGATCGCCGCCGGAACCACGAAGCGAAACAGACGGACAAACCGTGAGCTGATGCCGAGAAAAATACCAATGCCGGGCAAATCGAATGTCTGGATCAGCAGCCCCGCCGAGGCGTTGACCTGGCTGACGGTAACTTTGCCCTGCTGGATAAGCTCGGATATGACGCCAAAGTAGGCGGTGCCCCCGGCGACGCATTTCACCAGTGCCGGTAGCACAAAATTCTGCGGGATGTGTAGCCAGGCGAGAAGCGGCTTCAGCAACTGCTGCAGCAGGTCGATGGCCCCGGCACCCTGCAGCAGTCCCACGATGGTTAACGACAGGATCAGCATTGGCACTGCGCCGAGCGCCAGGCGGATGGCGTCGGAGCCGGCGCTGTTGATTACCGCCAGAATACCCTGGCTGTTTTGCTCAGCGTTGGGCAGCGCTTCCGCGCGGGGATTCTCAACGACCGATAAGCGCCGGCCGGTGACGTGCCAGGCCACCGCCGCCGCGCACAGGCCGCCAACCACGGAGATAACGATCGACGCCAGCCAGTGCAGACCAAAAGGGGTGAGGGGATAGAAGACATTGCCTTGCCCCATGGCGAACACCATGGCCAGCGTGGCGGCCATTTGCCGGTCGGAAACGCCGCGTTTGTCCATAATCGACAGCGTGGCAAGCGGCGCAGCGAAGCTGACAAAGTTAATCTGGATCAGAGCGAAGGCGCTCATCCCGGTTAAGCCGAAGGGCTTCAGCAGCGGAGCAACCCAGCGAACAATCACATCGAGGATGCCGCGGACCTCCAGGTACTTCATGATGATCAGCATAATCACCATGATCGGCAACAGCGTATACAGCGCGACGTCAACGGACGATTTGCCCGCCGACATAATGATGCTTATGACATCCATTTACTTTTTTACCACTCGCAAAGCCATTCGTTCGCGCCATCATAATCCCGTGGGAAAGGAAATGATATGCCGGGATTGCGGCGCCGCCCGGCACCGCTGAGTGCCGGGCGGAGGGGCTTACCGACTGATATTGACCAGCGTGCGACCGTGGATATTGTTGCTCAGGAAATCTGCGGCATACGCTGGCGCCTGCTCCAGCGTGATTTCCGTGGCGGCTTGCTGGTAGTAGCTTTCCGGCAGAAGCTGGGCCAGACGCTGCCAGACGGCGCCGCGTTCAGCGGTTGGCACCATCACCGAATCCACACCCTGCAGGCGCACATTACGCAGAATAAACGGCATCACGGTGGTTGGCAGGTCGAATCCTCCGGCCAGACCACAGGCAGCGACGCAGCCGCGGTATTGCGTTTGCGCCAGCACTTTGGCCAGCACCGGGCCGCCGACGGTATCGACTGCGCCCGCCCATAGCTGTTTTTCCAGTGGACGGGTTTCAGCGAAGTCGCTGCGCGGCAGGATCGCATCGACGCCCAGCTGGCGGAGGTAGTCGTGTGTTGACTCCCGGCCCGATACTGCGGTTACCCGATAGCCTAACGCTTTCAGTAATACCACCGCTGTGCTGCCGACCCCGCCGCTGGCGCCGGTGACCAGGATATCCCCGCTTTCGGGAGTGATGCCCGCGTTGACGAGAGCATCGACGCATAACATCGCGGTAAAGCCGGCGGTACCGATGATCATCGCCTGGCGCGCGCTGAGCGTCTCCGGCAGAGCAACCAGCCAGTCACCTTTGACGCAGGCCTCAGTGGCCAGGCCACCCCAGTGGTTTTCACCGACGCCCCAGCCGGTAAGGATCACGGCCTGGCCGGGAACAAAGCGCGGATCGCGGCTTTCTTTCACCTGACCCGCAAAATCAATACCGGGCACCATCGGAAACTGACGGATAATCTTTCCTTTGCCAGTGATTGCCAGCGCATCTTTATAGTTGAGACTCGACCAGTCGACGGCGACCCGCACATCGCCTTCGGCGAGGGCAGGCAGGTCGATCGTTTTAACGGTGGCTACGGTACGGTTGTCAATCTGGTCCAGAACTAATGCTTTCATGACTGAGTATTCCTCGTCTGAAGGGGGTTATCGGCGCTATCGCCGTCCTGTGCAGGTGTTATTGTCGTCATACTGTGCGCGAAGAATTCCCAGTACTGGTTAAGCGGAGTGGCGGACTGGACCAGCCTGGCGCGCATCACCGCGCCTTCCCAGCCGATCCAGAATACCTGCGCCAGCGCCTGCGGTGAGGCGTCGCTGGCGATGGTCCCGGCAGTCCGTGCCTCGTGCAGACAGCGGGCTACTCGCGCCTCCCATGCCGCCAGAATGGTTTTCAATCGCTGGTGAAACGCCTCGGGTAATAGCGGCGCCTCCTGCAGCAGATTGCCCACCAGGCAGCCGCGACGGAACTGGTATTTCTCCATTCCCTGGCCGGCATCACGCACGAAGGCCGCCATTCGTTCCTGCGGTAGTACGGCGCTATTCAGCAGGAATTTATCTAATTTATGCGCAAAAAAGTCGCCATAGGCGGCAAGCACGGCCAGGCCAAAGGCTTCCTTGCTTTTGAAACAGTGGTAAAACGATCCCTTGGGTACGGCGATGTTCTTGATGACGGCCTCGATCCCTGCTGCGAGATAGCCCGTTTCAGTTAGGACCTCAAGGCCTGAGCGAATCAGCGCCTGACGCGTGTCGATAAACTGGCGATCGACCTTTGGGGGCCGACCGCGGCGGGGTTTCAGGTTGTCAGAGATGTCGGGATTCATCATTTAGACCGTATGGTTTAATTGTTTGTCAGGGTACGCCCAATC
This sequence comes from Klebsiella sp. 10982, assembly GCF_048589245.1. Lineage (NCBI taxonomy): Bacteria > Pseudomonadati > Pseudomonadota > Gammaproteobacteria > Enterobacterales > Enterobacteriaceae > Klebsiella > Klebsiella sp. 10982. The sequence continues at coordinate 21,132 of NZ_JBMAXV010000012.1, read as the reverse complement.
CCGGGGCAGGGCAAGCACGGCATGGAAGCGTAAGCCAGGCTGACGAATCATCCCGGGCAGGAGAGACGTTAATGATTATTTATTGCTAATACGGGGTTTTCCCTGCAGTGGGGACAAAAAATATAAATCTGCCGATTATATTGGGCAGGTCATTAATATTCGTATGCACAATGAATGATAGGGATGAATAATATCGGAAATATAGAGATACCGGGTGACCGGAGCGCTTGAGCCGTTTTGTCCTTGTGAAAAGGCTAATTCGCGTAGTCCCCGGTCGGCAGATCCATAACGGCTTCTCTCCCCGGAAGACGGGCTGGCAGTGATTTGCAGACGATGGCGCATTGACAAAGTCGACATGATAAAACACATTGTCACCCCTGATTCGGCACTTGATGCTAACTCAGTTTAAATAGAAACGCCGCCAGACAGTGAAGTCTGTCCTTTATTCTCGGCGTCGGGATAAATACCCCGTTGCTGAATACCACCTGCGAAAAGGAATAACAGCCAGATGTACAGAATAAATATTACCGCCAGAGGAGGGGATGAATGTCGCTAATTGCTATTGTGCTGGTCTTTATCATGGCCATCGTGGTGACCGTGTTCCTGTCTCATCTTCTGCCCGTTAAGGTGCCCCTGCCGCTTATCCAGATAGCCGCGGGTGCCGCGCTGGCCGCGTGTGGATTTCAGGTTGATTTCGATCCGCATATCTTTTTGCTGCTGTTTATCCCGCCGCTGCTTTTTCTCGATGGCTGGCGGATCCCCAAAGACGCATTCTTCAGGGATATGAAGCCTATTTTGTCACTGGCGATAGGTCTGGTATTGGTGACGATCCTCGGCATTGGTCTGTTTATTCACTGGCTTATTCCGGCTATCACCGTGGCGGCGGGGTTTGCCCTTGCGGCTATTCTGTCACCCACCGATCCGGTAGCGGTCTCGGCGATGACCGCCAGCTCGCCGCTTCCCTCGAGGATGGCGCATATACTCGAAGGGGAGTCGCTGTTAAACGATGCTTCAGGCCTCGTGGCCTTTAATTTCGCCATCGCCGCGGTGCTGACCGGCAGCTTCTCGCCGGGAGATGCGGTCGTGAAGTTTTTTCTGATGGCGGCCGGGGGGATCCTCAGTGGCCTCGTAGTGGTATGGGTGACCGGTAAATGCAATAATTTCCTCGTGCGGCGCACCCGCGAGGAGCCCGCTATTCAGATCCTGATAAGCCTGCTTATCCCTTTTGTTGCTTATCTGCTTGCCGAGGCGTTCCATGTCTCGGGGATCCTTGCTGCGGTTGCTGCCGGCATCGCAATGCACTATGAGCAGCTGTCGGGTCCCCGGCTTCCGGCGACGCGCATGAAAAGTAGCGCGGTATGGAGCATGCTGCAGACGACCCTCAACGGAATGATTTTTCTCATGCTGGGCGAACAGCTGCCGCGTATGCTAAGGACGCTGCCGGCGGTAGCCAGTCAGGCCGGGGTCTCGTCTCCCTGGTATCTGCTGTTGTACGCGGTAGCCATCACCCTGGCGCTCGGTGTGATGCGTTTTGCCTGGGTATGGCTGTCGATGACCCTGACGATTTTCCGTCGTAAACGCCGGGGGAAAGCCATCACCATTCGCCCGCGCTTCAGCATCATGTCCGTGATGGCGCTGGCCGGGGTCAAAGGCTCCGTTACCCTCGCCGGTATCCTCACGCTACCGGTGGTGCTGGCCGATGGGTCGCCGTTTCCAGGGCGCGAACTGCTGATCTTTCTCTCCATGGCGGTGATCCTGATGTCGCTCATTGTGGCGGCGGTCGGTCTGCCGTTCATGACCCGCTATCTTGCCGATGATTTACCTCATGACACCGGAAAGGATGATATTGGCGCGGTGATGACCGAAGTGGCTATTAACCGCCTGAACGCGCTGCTGGATGAACCGCTGGACGATCCCAGTGAGGAAGCGCTGCGCGCCGATGCCGGTAATATGCTGCTGGAAACGTACCAGCGGCGACTTCACTATAACGATAATGAAGAGGGGCAGGATGTCGGGCTGGAGCTGGCTAAACGCGCCAGACTGGAGAAATATATGCAAAGGGAGGTCATTGTCGCCCAGCGTCAGGAGCTGTTCCGCTTGCGGCGCGCGCATAACATCAGCGATACGACCTTTTATGAGGTGCTGAGAGAGATTGATCTGAAAGAAGAGAGTTTGCGCTAGAGCCGCAATCGCCGGAGGGTGGGCCGTTCGCCTTCCGGCAGGCGTACTGCGCAGAAAAGCAAAAAGCCTGCTCGAAAGCAGGCTTTTTAAATTTGGCTCCTCTGACTGGACTCGAACCAGTGACATACGGATTAACAGTCCGCCGTTCTACCGACTGAACTACAGAGGAATCGTGTGAACGGGGCGCATATTAACGATGCCGGACTGCCTTGTCAAAGCCTGATTCAAAGAATCGCGTTCGACTGCTGACTATTTCAACAACTCACTTTTTGGCGTCGTTTTTTTCACCTGTTTGCACCGTTGCGGTGCAAATATACCTCTGATGGGGCATACCACAATCTGCTTACCGGGCAAATAAAACTCGGATTGCTATCACTATCCCTTATAACACGGCCTCTGGCGGGCAACAGCGGTGGAAATGCAAAGCTGGCAAGCAAATTGCAAAACTCCTTGCATCACACTTCCAGCGTTGACGCTGGCGTTCCTTACAGGAGGCAAAATGAACTTAAGACGACTGAAATATTTTGTGAAAATCGTCGATATCGGCAGTCTGACCCAGGCCGCTGAAGTCTTGCACATCGCCCAACCGGCCCTCAGCCAGCAGGTCGCGACCCTGGAAGGTGAAATGGACCAGCAGTTGCTGATACGCACCAAGCGAGGGGTCACGCCAACGGAAGCCGGTAAAATTCTCTATACCCATGCGCGGACCATTTTGCGCCAGTGCGAGCAGGCGCAGCTGGCGGTTAATAACGTCGGCCAGACGCTGCGTGGTCAGGTCTCGATTGGCCTGGCGCCGGGTACTGCAGCTTCCGCGATTACCATGCCGTTGCTGCAGACGGTGCGTAATGAGCTGCCTGAGGTGATGGTCTATCTGCAGGAGAGCAGTGGCACCGCGCTGAATGACAAACTGCTGGCGGGCCAGCTGGATATGGCGGTGCTGTATGAGCGTTCACCGGTGGCCGGCATCGTCAGTCAGCCGCTGCTGAAAGAGGACCTCTATCTGGTGGGTACCCGCGACTGCCCGGGACAGAGCGTGGATCTCACGGCGGTGGCGGAGATGAACCTGTTCCTGCCGCGGGATTACAGCGCGGTACGGGCGCGGGTCACCGAGGCGTTCACCCTGCGTCGTCTGTCGGCGAAAATTATCGGCGAGATCGAATCCATTACCACCCTGACCGCGGCTATCGCCAGCGGCATGGGGGCGACGGTCCTGCCGGAATCCGCTGCCCGCTCCCTGTGCGGCGCGGCAAACGGCTGGATGGCGCGGATTAGCACGCCGTCGATGAGCCTGTCGCTGTCGCTGAATATGTCGGCACGCGGTAGTCTGTCGCCGCAGGCGCAGGCGGTGAAAGAGATCCTGCTGTCTCTGGTGAGCCGCCCGTCGCTGGAGAACCGTGAACTGCAGCTGGTTAGTTAGGCTATATTCTCTTAAGGAATAAGTTGCTGGTTTTTATTATTTGTTACCTGGGACAACAGACTTTAACAATAGCAGATACGTTAAGTCCATTGGCCCGGAGGAAAGGGTGAACTTCCAGCAACTGAAAATTATCCGTGAGGCGGCCCGTCAGGATTACAACCTGACGGAAGTCGCGAATATGCTCTATACCTCGCAGTCAGGCGTCAGCCGCCATATCCGGGAACTGGAAGAGGAGCTGGGGATTGAGATCTTTATCCGTCGTGGTAAGCGCCTGTTAGGCATGACCGAGCCGGGTAAAGCGCTGTTATCCATTGCCGAGCGCATCCTCAATGAAGCCAGCAACGTCCGGCGGCTGGCGGATCTCTTTACCAATGATGCCTCCGGCGTCTTAACCATTGCCACCACCCACACCCAGGCGCGCTACAGCCTGCCGCCGGTGATTAAAGCCTTTCGCGAGCTGTTCTCAGATGTTCGCGTCGAGCTGGTGCAGGGCACCCCGCAGGAAATCGAAGCGCTGCTGCATAACGGCGGGGCGGATATCGGTATCGCCAGCGAGCGCCTGAGCAACGACCCGACGCTGGCGGCTTTCCCCTGGTTCCGCTGGCATCACAGCCTGCTGGTGCCGAAGGATCATCCTTTGACGCAGGTTTCTCCTCTGACGCTGGAGGCGATCGCCCGCTGGCCGTTAATCACCTACCGCCAGGGGATCACTGGCCGTTCGCGAATCGATGAGGCCTTCAACCGCAAGGGGTTGATGCCGGATATCGTGCTGAGCGCGCAGGATTCCGATGTCATCAAGACCTATGTCGAGCTGGGGCTGGGCGTCGGGCTGGTTGCCGAGCAGTCCGGAGATGCCAGGGAAGCGGACACCTTTACGCGTCTCGATACTCGTCATCTGTTCGATGCCAATACCGTGTGGCTGGGGTTGAAGCGGGGCCAGCTCCAGCGTAACTACGTCTGGCGCTTTATCGAACTGTGCAATGCCGGACTGTCGCTGGATGAAATTAAGCGTCAGGCGATGGAGCCGGAAGAGGCTGCAATCGACTATCAGATTTAAGCCATGGCGGGTTAACGCGTCGGGTAGAGAAAATACCGCTATAATTCACACACGAGAGTCGCGACTGAGGAAGGGAAAATGACGATGCGGCGTGTGAAATTACTCTGTTCGGCGCTGATGCTGCTCGCCAGCCATAGCGCACTGGCCGTCAGCTATCCGCTGCCGCCGGAGGGAAGCCGTCTGGTAGGCAGCACATTTACCATCGCCGTTCCGGAGAACAACACCCAACCGCTGGAAAGTTTTGCTGCCCAGTACGGCCAGGGGTTGAGCAATATGCTGGAAGCTAACCCCGGCGTTGATGTATATCTGCCGCATTCCGGTTCAACACTAACCATCCCCCAGCAGTTGATCCTGCCCGACACGGTGCGCGAAGGGATCGTCATCAATGTCGCGGAAATGCGCCTCTATTATTACCCGCCAATGGGTAATAGCGTCGAAGTCCTGCCAATCGGCATCGGTCAGGCGGGGCGTGAAACGCCGCGTAACTGGGTGACGGCGGTAGAGCGCAAGCAGGAGGGACCGACCTGGGTTCCGACCGCCAATACCCGGCGCGAGTATGCGAAAGAGGGCAAAACCCTGCCGGCGCTGGTGCCGCCCGGGCCTGATAATCCGATGGGGCTGTATGCGATCTACATTGGCAGGCTGTACGCCATCCACGGCACCAACGCTAACTTTGGCATTGGGCTGCGCGTCAGCCAGGGGTGCATTCGCCTGCGCAATGACGATATTAAATTCCTGTTTGATAATGTGCCGGTCGGGACGCGCGTCCAGCTAATCGATCAGCCGGTGAAGTACACCGTGGAGCCGGACGGCAGCCATTGGCTGGAGGTGCACGAGCCGCTGTCGCGCAACCGGGCGGAATTTGAATCTGACAGAAAGGTCCCCTTACCGATGACGTCGTCGCTGCGCGAGTTTACCCAGGGACCAGGAGTGAGCCCTTCACAGGCCGAGCAGACTCTGCAGCGCCGTTCCGGCATGCCGGTGAATATCAGCGCTGCAGCGGTGCAGGGGAGTTTGTAGGTCTCGAACGATGGCGGGCTGACCACCGTCTGCGGGACGCCATCTGTTTAGTTCGCTTCCATAAAATCGGGTAACTCGGGGACAGGCAGCACGGAAAGCACTTTTAAACGCTGAAGCGTCCGGGATTGCGCGCGTTCAAGGTGATCTTTCAGGCAGGCGGCCGCCAGCGCCCAGTTTCCTTTCAGCAACATGTCATACACCAGAGCGTGTTCTTCCAGCGTGGCGGTTTCTACCGGAATGGCCAGTAAATCATAGAAGATACGCGTGATGATGAAAGGGGACTGATGCTGGCGCAGGATCTGCATCATCAGCTTATTACCTGCCTGTTCGAGGCAGCGGATGTGAAGATCTTCTTCCAGTAACTCCAGTTCCGCGGCGGTCAATTGTCGACCTTTATAACCCTGCGTCTTTTGCAACATAGAAGCCAGCCACGCCGACGGAAGATGAGGGCCTGCCTTGCACAGCGCTGCGGGTTCAAGGCTGGCGCGGATCTCGAAGTGATCGGCGATTTCGCGCGCGGTAAGCGGGCCGGTCAACCACTGTGAGTAAGGTTCTTTTTCTACCAGTCCCTTGTCGCGCAAACGCATCAGACTTTCACGGATCACCGAGCGGCTAACATTATAATATTGTGCCGCTTTTTGCTCATTTACCGAGTAACAGCCAAATACCATCGCTGTTGAGAGTACAACCTGCAGGTTTTCCAGCACCTTTTCACCACTGGTACGGGTATCCACCAGGGGCTGCTGCTCGTCAAGGCCGAAGAGCTCCCTGGTCAGGGCAAGGCGCAATGGCTCGACCTCTTCGTCAGGCTGCGCCACGATAAAACCACGCCCCTCGAAGCGGGTAATTAACCCTTCTTCATGTAACAGACTGAGCGCCCGACGCACTGGCACCCGGCTGGTACCGAATAATTGTGCTAACGGACCTTCCAGAAGCACCAGCCCCTTGGGCACTCGCTGGGCAACCAGAATATGACGTAAAAACTGACGAATAACTTCATAGCGCGCAGCGGCGGTGTCTTCCGTTGCCGCATGCGAAGGGTTTGTCTGCATGACCATATGTTCGATCCTTACCTCATCAAACTTACCTTATCACATCCTGAGCAGTGTCATACCAACGCCCATCATTGGCACCGCGCTGGTGCAGGCTGCCCATTAATGGATCATCACATACAATGTACATTTAAAGCACTCGCTCATGACGTTCCCTTCTAACTGTTATTGCACTACTCCAGCCGCTTATATCTTCTTGAAAATACATAATTAAAACAAAATTAACACACAATGATCACATTTTAGACACTTTTATGTCATTGCTCTGGCACTTGTTTTGCTATGTTTAAATGGATTTTTATTTAAATATACATTTAAGGGTGATATGAACGCGAATACGATTCGCCTGCAATTTCAGCAGGGGCAAATTGATGCCTGTGCCATTGCCGCGCTGTTTGCCAGCGGCCAGCTGTCGCCACTTGCGTTTACGGAAGCCTGCCTGACGGCGGCAAAAGAGACCCAGGGGATTTTTATTACGCTGACTCCCGAACGCGCCCGTCAGGAGGCTGCCGCCTCGACGCAGCGCTGGCGTAAGGGCGCGCCGCTGAGCCCGCTGGACGGTATCCCGGTCTGCTGGAAAGATTTATTCGATATCATCGGGACCCGAACCACTGCAGGTTCCGCAACCCGTCTGGATGCGCCTCTCGCGACACACGATGCCGGAATGGTAGCGCGCCTGACGCAGGCGGGAATGGTGACTATCGGCAAAACCAATCTGAGTGAGTTTGCCTTTTCCGGCCTGGGTATTAACCCGACGTTTACCACCCCGGCATTACTGGCAACCGATGGCGAGGAACATGTTCCTGGCGGCTCTTCCAGTGGCGCGGCGCGAGCGGTTGCTCAAGGGGTGGCCTGTATTGCAATAGGAACGGACACCGCGGGTTCCGTGCGTATCCCTGCTGCGTTTAACGGAGCGATCGGTTTTCGCGCCAGCCGTCACCGCTATGACGCGAGCGGAGTGTTTCCCCTGGCGGCGTCTCTCGATACGCTCGGGCCTCTTTGTCGCAGCGTTCGCGATGCTTACGCCCTTGATGTCATTCTCTGTGGCGAGGAGACGACTTCGTCGCCGGTTCCACGGTTAATTGTCGATCCGGACATTCTCGACGCCGCTGATGCTAGCGTCCGTGACAACAGTGTCTCGTTGCTGTCCCGATTAGCGGCGTCAGGCGTTGTTGTTGAATATCGGTGCCTGCCAGCCTTTCATGAGGCACTTACCTGGATTGCTCACCATGGCTGGCCAGGGGCGATTGAAGCCTTTCAGTTACATGCCTCGCTGTTGGCATCACCGGCAGCAACGGCGATGGATCCGTTCATTCGCCGCCGGCTGCTGGCCTCCGGCACGATTGATCCGGCGGTGCTCACCAGCTTTATGCGTCTACGTCCGGTCTGGCAGCAGGCACTGGCTGAAGAACTCAATGGCGCGATTTTGGTGACCCCGACGGTCGCGCATACCGCGCCGCGACTGGCGCCCTTGCAGGCGGATGCCGAGACATTTGCCCTCGCCAATAGCGCCACGCTGCGCTTAACCATGCCAGGTAGTTTACTGGATATGCCCGGTCTCGCGGTGCCAAGCGGTACGACGATGAACGGCCTGTATACCAGTCTGCTTTTCTCTTCATCGAGCGGTGAAGATCGCTCGCTTTTAGGCGCTGCCTGTGCAGTAGCGCATCTGCTGGCGCCCTCCAAAGGTGATGGCGCCAATTCGTTATCCCTCAACTCAAAAGGAAAATAAACATGGCCAAAGAAATCCTTTGCGCATTTGGTGTGGACGTTGATGCCGTTGCCGGCTGGCTGGGGTCATACGGTGGCGAGGATTCACCAGATGATATCTCACGCGGCTTGTTTGCCGGGGAAGTGGGCGCGCCACGACTGCTGAAACTGTTCGCGGAGCAGCAATTACGTACGACGTGGTTTATTCCCGGGCATTCGATAGAGACCTTTCCGGAGCAGATGAAAGCGGTTGTGGAGGCAGGGCATGAAGTGGGGATCCATGGTTATAGCCATGAGAACCCGATTGCCATGACGCCGGCCCAGGAGGAAGCCGTGCTGGATCGTAGCATCGAACTGGTGACGCAGTTAGCCGGTAAACGCCCAACCGGGTATGTGGCGCCGTGGTGGGAATTTAGCAATGTGACTAACGAGCTGCTGTTAAAAAAGGGCATTAAATACGACCACAGTCTGATGCACAACGACTTCCATCCGTACTATGTCAGGGTAGGTGACAGCTGGACAAAAATCGACTACAGCAAGCATCCCGATGCGTGGATGAAACCATTGCAGCGCGGAGAGGAGACCGATCTGGTTGAAATTCCAGCCAACTGGTATCTCGACGATCTGCCACCGATGATGTTTATCAAAAAATCCCCTAATAGCCATGGCTTCGTCAACCCACGCCATCTGGAGGAGATGTGGCGCGACCAGTTCGACTGGGTCTATCGCGAAAATGATTACGCCGTCTTCACCATGACTATCCATCCCGATGTTTCCGGCCGTCCCCAGGTGTTGTTGATGCTTGAACGCCTGATTCAGTACATCCGTAGCCACGATGGCGTTCGCTTCGTGACCTTTGACGAAATTGCAGATGATTTTAAAGCGCGCAAACCGCGCTCGGCATAATGTCATTTACCCCCTGACAGAGGGATTACGCTATGAGCATTTTTAACAAAACCTCCGTAAACGGCTGGCAGCCGCAGCAGTTAACCATCAAGGATGTGAAATTTGCCACCTGGATTGCCTTTTTTGCCTGGGTTTTCGCTGTCTATGATTTCATCCTTTTTGGCACGTTGCTGCCGGAAATTGGTCTCCATTTTGGCTGGAATGAGGTTGAGCAAGCGGAAATCGCCACCTGGGTGGCGGTAGGCGGCGCAGTGATCGCGCTGGCGATTGGTCCGCTGGTCGATCGTCTGGGACGCCGGATGGGGATTGTCATTACCGTTGGCGGTGCCGCGTTGTGCTCATTACTGACCGCTGTGGGCGGCGCATGGGGCAAAGGTGCGCTGACGGCCATTCGCTCTGTCGCGGGGTTGGGATACGCGGAACAGACGGTGAACGCCACCTATTTATCGGAGCTGTATACCGCGCTCGACGATCCGAAGCTCAACAAACGTAAAGGGTTTGTCTACAGTCTTGTGCAAGGTGGCTGGCCGGTCGGCGCGCTGGTTGCTTCAGCATTGACCGCCATTTTAATGCCCATCATCGGCTGGCAGGGCAGCTTCATTTTTGCGGCATTACCTTCACTGGTCATCGCTGTGCTGGCGCTAAAACTTAAAGAAACACCTCAGTTCCAGGTACAAAAGAAAATCCAACATTTGCGTGAACAAGGGCAGGTCGCCGAAGCCCGTCAGGTCGCTCAGGATTATCAGATTTCATGGGAAGAACATCACCGCGGTGGGATTGCCGCAGCGTTTCGTGGTCCATCACTGCGCGCCACCCTGGTACTGGGGGCGGCGGTCCTGATTAACTGGTTTGCCATTCAGATTTTTAGCGTGCTCGGAACGACGGTCATCACCAAAACCCATGATGTTTCTTTTAACAACTCATTGCTTATCTTAATCCTGTCCAACCTCGTGGGCTATTGCGGTTACCTGGCTCACGGCTGGCTGGGCGACCGGATTGGGCGTCGTAACACTATCGCGGTCGGGTGGATGCTGGGCGGTGTGGCGTTTGCCGGCATGCTTTACTGTCCGGACAACTTTGCCACTATCGTCACGCTCTACAGTATTGGTCTGTTCTTCCTGATTGGTCCCTACGCCGCCGCGCTGTTTTTCATTAGCGAAAGCTTTCCTACCGCCATCCGTGCTACGGCAGGGGCGCTGATTGGCGCGATGGGACCGGTCGGGGCGATCATCGCCAGCGTTGGTACCACCGCGGTGTTAAGCCATGGAGGGCACTGGCAGGATGCTGCGCTGTGGTTTGGCGCCATACCCTGCTTTATCTCGGGTGGGGTGATGTGGCTGGCGCGTGGCGATGTCCAGCACGCGTCAGGGATGAACAAGACCGTTAATACGCAACCTCAGGCGTAAGGAGCAACGATGGAAACGACAAACATCAGTCAGCCAGTAGCGGCAATCAGTGGTGCGGCAAGCGGCATTGGTCTGGCGCTGGCCACCCTGTATGCCCGCCGCGGTGTGCGGGTGATCGCCGGTTACTACCCGGACGATCCGCATGACCCAACTGTCGCCGCTGCACAGGTTGAGGAGGCTGGTGGCGATGCGCTCTGGCTACCGCTGAACGTCGCCGATACGGCGTCGGTTGATACGTTTATAGCGCAAGGCGTCGCTCATTTTGGCCGCCTTGATTATGTTATCGCCAATGCCGGGATCTTACGCTGTGCCTCTATTGAAGAGATGAGCGACGAGCGCTGGAGCGAAATGCTTAACGTAGACTTAACCGGCGTGATGCGGTGTTTCCGGGCGGCTTCGCCACGGCTGGTCAGCGGCGGAAGCCTGGTCGCGATCTCATCGATTGCCGGGGGCGTCTATGGCTGGCAGGAGCACGCGCACTACGCGGCGGCGAAAGCCGCGGTCCCCGGGCTCTGTCGCTCACTGGCCGTTGAGCTTGCACCACGAGGTATCCGCTGCAACGCCGTGATCCCAGGGTTGATTGAAACCCCACAGTCGCTGGATAAACAGAACTCACTGGGGCCGGAGGGGCTGGCAAAAGCAGCCAGATCGATTCCACTGGGGCGGGTTGGCTGTCCGGATGATATTGCTCGCGTAGTGGCTTTTCTCACCAGCGACGAAAGCCGCTATCTGACCGGGCAAAGCCTTATTGTTGACGGTGGTTTGACCGTCCGCTGGCCGGATTAAGGAGCCACTATGCAGTTGCGAAACAGACGTTGTGTGGTGACGGGGGCGGCAAGTGGTATCGGCGAGGCTATCGCACTGCTTTTTGCCGGCGAAGGGGCACGACTGATACTTACCGACCGGGACCGTAAAAAACTGGAAGGGGTGGTACAGCGTTGTCGGTTAATTGGGGCGCAATGTTATGGCGTGGTGGCTGACGTTGGCGAGGTCGACGGGGCAACGGCTGGCGTGGATGCCTGCCTGGGGCACTATGAGGGGATTGACGTTCTGGTCAACAATGCGGGCATGCTTACCCAGGCTCCCTGCACCGATATCACCCTGGAGATGTGGGAAACCATGATGGCCGTCGATCTGCGCAGCGTGTTTCTGGCCTGCCAGCGAGCTCTGCCAGTGATGTTGAGCCAACGCCGGGGGCGTATTATCAATATCGCTTCCCAACTGGGCATCAAAGGTGGGGCAGAGCTGTGTCACTATGCGGCCGCTAAGGCTGGCGTAATTGGCCTGACGAAATCACTGGCGCTGGAAGTCTCCAGCCACAATGTGCTGGTAAACGCTATCGCACCCGGACCGATTGAAACCCCGCTTATTGAGGGGATCCACCAGGCGTGGAAGACGGCAAAAACGGCGGAGCTGCCGCTGGGGCGCTTTGGGCGAGCAGAAGAAGTTGCGCCGGTGGCGCTGCTGCTGGCCAGCGAGCCAGGGGGAAATCTGTTCGTTGGCCAGACGCTGGGGCCTAATTCGGGTGATGTGATGCCTTGAGGAGTAGATGATGTGCGGAGTATGCGGCCTGCTTGATAACGGGCCGCAGTGGAGCGATCCGCTGCGGCAGGATATTCCCCTACGCCAGCTGCGCCTGCGGCAGCTGGCATTACTAAACCGTACGCTGAAGCCCTGGCGCCTCTCGCTGACGGAATTTCATGGTCAATGGCTGCTGGCCAGCCCGACGGGACAACAGGTGCTGGTCCACTCCCTGGATCGGTTGTGGAAAGAAGCAGAGAAGATGCTGCATCAGGCGATCGATCCGCTCGATGATGCCTGGTTAGCCTCGCTTGAGGCCAAAGGGGAAGCCTATGCCTGCTGAAGAGAAATTACCCCTCCATGTGCTGAGCGGGTTTCTGGGTAGCGGTAAAACAACGCTGCTGAAAAACTGGCTCACCCGGCAGGACGTGAACGACATTGCTCTGCTGGTGAATGAGTTTGGCGAGGTCGGGATCGACCATCATCTGCTTCACGAAGTCGCGCCGGATACCGTGTTATTGCCGAGCGGTTGCGTATGCTGTCAGATTCGGGGGGAATTGCAGGCCGCTCTGCTGGCGCTTTATGAACGGCGGGCGCGCGGCCTGATCCCGCCGTTTCGCTATGTGGTTCTGGAAACCAGCGGGCTGGCTGATCCGGCTCCCATCTTATCGACGCTTCTCCACGATCGTCAGTTGCAGAGCCATTTCACGCCAGGGACGCTGGTCACACTTGTCGATGCGGAACATGCCCACCGTCAAGCCGATCTTCAGCCCGAGTGGCTGGCGCAGGTGACGGCAGCGGACAAACTGCTGGTGAGTAAGAGCGATCGCGTTGCCCCCGAGGAGACGGTGACACTCCAGCAGTGGCTGCGTCAGCTTAATCCGCTGGCGGAAGTGGGCACTACGCGGCTGGCGCAGGATACCCCGGACTGGCTGTTCCGAAGTGAAGTGTTTCGCGGCTCTCATGAACAACGTTTCCGCTGGTTAGGGTCATGTGCTGACAACACGTTTTCGTTGCTGCCAAAGCGCGATGGCGGGGCGCATCCCACGACAGAAACGTGCGTGATTTCGCTTGAGCAGTCGCTAAACTGGCCCGCTTTTGCTATCTGGTTATCCATGCTATTACATTGCCATGGTGGCGCGGTGCTGAGAATGAAAGGCATTTTGCGCGTGAGCGACAGCGATAGTCCGGTGGTTATTCATGGTGTACAGCATACGTTGCATCCTCCGGTGCATTTGGATGACTGGCCGGGAGCGTTAAGCCGTTCAACGTTGGTATTTATATTACGTGGACTGGAGGCGCATCGCTTGCAGCAGGCCTTTAGCCGCTTTATGCAAGTATTACAGGAGTCCTGAAGGGATGAGTTCTGCGGCGATTATTTCTCCCCCATTAACGCTTCGGGTTTTGGGCACATCGGTGACGTTACTGGAGATATTGCGCGTTCGCGCTGAGCAGGAGCTGGGGATCAAGATCGAATACCTGCTGCATAGCGTGGAAGATGCCCAGCGCATCGCGGTTATGCAGCCTGAAAGTTACGATCTCTATGACCAGTGGTTTCATAATATCGATTTTGTCTGGCCGGCACGTGCTATTCAGCCGCTGGAGGTGAAGCGGCTGAAATATTGGGACGAAGTAAACGAACTGGCGAAGCAGGGCACGCTGAACGGCGTTGTCGCCGATGGCAGTGTACCGTCCCAGCGCTTGTACGTTCAACGGGATCGCCATTTAAGCAGCCAGCCGAGCGATCTCATCAGTATGCTGCCATTGACGCATAATGCCGATAGCTTTGCCTATCATGTCGACCGTCTTCCCGAGGCGCTTCAGCAGGAAGAAGAGAGTTGGGGATGGTTGCTGCATAATGCGCTCACTGGCGCGGTCGCCCTGCAGGAGGATGCGGCTATGGGAGGGATCGATGCCGCTCTGGCTATGCAGGGCGCGGGGATGGCGCAGTTTGCCGATATTGGCAATCTGACACTGGAAGAGATCGATGTTTTGACTCAAGGATTAGCCCATCTTAATCGCCAGGGACATTTTGCCGCATTCTGGTCGTCCCAGGATCAGGCATGCGATTTAATCGATAATCGATGCGTTGAGGTCCAGAGTTTATGGGCTCCCATCTATTTCCGGCGCCATTTCCATCAGCGAGGCTATAAAATGGCGCGCCCGCGAGAAGGCTATCGGGCGTGGTATGGCGGCATGTCGCTGTCTCGCTGCGTGACCGGGAAGGTAAAAGAAGCGGCCTATGATTACCTTAACTGGTGGCAGTCTGGTTGGCCCGGCGCAGTAATGGCCCGGCAGGGGTATTATATTTCCAACCCGCAGCGGAGCCGCGCTTGTCTGTCGCAGGCCGAATGGGATTATTGGTATGCAGGAAAACCGGCCGCTGAATTACTCCTGGATGCCTCTGGCGCGCCGCTGATTCCTGCGGGTGAACGTCGGGATGGTGGAAGCTACGAGCAGCGGATGGGACATATTGCGGTATGGAATTCGGTGATGGATGAACATAACTATCTGACGCGACGCTGGCAGGAGGCACTAATGCGCCGCTAACCCTTATGCGGCCGGACTGGCCAGAGGGGAGGCCGGTCTGATGAAAGCTCAAAAGCAAAAAGCCTGCTCGAAAGCAGGCTTTTTAAATTTGGCTCCTCTGACTGGGATCGCCTTTGCCAGTAACTGGCTAATAAATAAGCTAAACCTGAAAACTCTCCCTGTCAAGACCACCAGAATGACCACCAATCAAAACTGATTAAATAAAACTGATTAGAGCGGTCTCGTGCATTTGGTGATCGCTACTATTGTCACATCTATAAGGGCTGTCTGTTCTGTGCCAGAAACGGACACCCAATATGTCGTATTGTAATATTTGAATGACGTGATACACAATATTATTTTCAGGTTGTTAAAAATAATTCAATGGAGTTAAACTTTTTCTTCAGTCCATATATTTGGATAGTGACTCTTTATTTTTTCAATACGTATTGCTCCAGATAATTTGGAACAAGCATCAATGATCGCATTAAGCAAAGCCTCAAGTTTGGAGGTGTCATATTTACTTTCGATAAGCTTAGCTTCTGATGTATCAAGATATCTTTTTGCGTAATACTCTTTAAATTCAAGTGCGCCTTGATACATCCCGGTCTCTTTTTTATAGTTAGTCCATCTAACAGTGTATGAGTCATATTCACTATATGTTAAATCCAAGTAACACTCTATAGCGGCAGCAGTTCCATTAATATTGGATAAGGTTAGGCCGTCTGGGCCACAAGTAGGGAAACTTTCAAACTCCTTAAGATTCGGAAGACATATGCAACTCATATTATGAGGAAGCTTCATCTTTATGATTTTCTTGAAAGCTTCAACCCCTTCACTATCATTGTCGAGTACAAAAATGATTTGGTTCTGTACATCAATTTTTACTAATCCCTCAGCAAACTTTGATAATCCCCCAGTGCCGGGGAATGGATGGCCAGATGTTACATCGATGAAACGAAAAAATTCACAAACGCTAGGCTTAATTAGCTTAAATGCCTTTTGTAATATATGTGAGTCCGAGGAACCTTCAGTTGCTATGAGAAAAGAATTTTCACGGTTAATTTCAGTTTTTATTTGGTTAATGTGAACCCATCCGTTAGCGACTATTTCCCCATAGTCCCACTCGACATACTCACTAAGATTATGTTTGTTTTCACTTAAAAGTTTGATCATAGAGTATGGATGAAGTATGTTTATGACACTGAAAAACGCTGTTTTTTCTGACCAGTAAAAGTTGTTATAAGGATCATAGAGAGGAATTCTTTTTAAAATGTCGTTAGGGAATAACTTCAAAATGAAATTATCATTCTCTGTTTTTTTTGAATTATCAAAGTCGATATCTTTATCGTTTAACTCCCCCAGAACATAGCTCTTAAGTAAGCCCAGAAACTCATCAAAACTAAAAAGATTTTCTAAAGGTTCCCAATTATCGGGATAGGCTTCAATCATTTCGTTTCTTTGATAAACCTCATGCTTTACAAGATTTTCATATTCCGCACGAATAGCAGTAAGAGAAAAACCAAGTAACTCAACCCGTTCAACTACTGCTGCAAGAGGCTTCCTGAGTACGGTCCACTGAAGGCGTCTTTCTTCATCAATTTCATCGGTTTCTTCGAGATCATAGCGTTCGTGCTGAGGTATCATTATGTGGTCGGTTGACTGGAACAATGCACCATGATCAACACCTAAGCTATTTTTACTCCAATCTAGCGTTGCACCTGAAACCTTAAGTGAAATTTCCGTGCCCATAATTCCTCTTTTAAACTGTTGGCAATCACTTAATTAAACCATCAGGAATATCATCTGTCATCAACTATGCTATGAAATTACAAGCGGTATAATGTCTTCAAAATTCAAAGTGAATATCAATCATTATAAATTAATCCAAGGGCAGAACCAAGCGATCGGCTCGTTGCAGATTATCGCGCTGTAAGTTACGTATTGCACCATCGGAGGTGAGAACAATTATGAGCTTCCACTTTTTGCTCATAGCGGATCTGACAGCCAACAGGACTGGCCGCTTTGTGCCCGCAGTAGGCGTTGCTAACGGCGTAATGTGTCACTCAACGCGGAGCAGTCAAACTAATTAATAGACTTTGTCTCTTCCCTAAATTTGTTTGGTAAACACAGTCAATCAGTGGGTAGCATCATCTACATATTTTTAGACGGACTTTTGGCTTTCAGATGTTGACACGAGGGGCTTACTTGAGCACTTTGAGTCATTCTTCCATCTCGGCCAGGTCCCGCACAACGCATCGTAGCGTCAGATTAAAGCGAGGCGGAAATTCACTTCCGCACCCATCTCGTAGATAGTCGTTTTGGCTACAAGGCCAATCTCAATCTGCCTCAGCTCTTGGCGACGGATTGTGTTAAGAAATAGCAGAACGCCGTTTTTGATTAATTGAGACAGGTCGTTAAGGACACTCGATCCGGAGATTTGTTTTGTGCGCGAGCTACAGTGCTGCTGTCGCGTCCAGTTTACTAATAAGTTATTCTGCATTTCAAACTCCGTGGGCATTTGGCGAAGCAAGGTTTGCCACCAATATTTGGTGCTTTTCATTGGGTAACGGCGGAAATTCACAGGGACGTAGTAAGGTTTACCGAAGACTAATAGCAACAGAAAAGGAGCGAGTATGGCGACGATAACGGTTTCTCCGGTTCATTTTGAGGACTACAGTGGTATCCAGTTCGAGCGCCTAGTTTTTGCATACCACCTGCGCGCGGGTTGGCATGATCTGATTTGGCACGGTCAATCAGGAGGTGATCAAGGGCGAGATATCTCGGGTATTGAACCATTTGATGACCAGCCAGCACGTAAGACCATCATCCAATGCGCGAACCGAGACACATTGACACTGGCAAAAGCCAAGAGCGACATGAGTAAGTCGATTAAAGCAACTGGCAGTGTCCCAGACGTCTTTAAGTTCGTCTCTCGTGGTGCGGTCTCGGATGCTGGCAGAACGCGCATCGAGCAAGCAGCAGCTTCCTTGGGCGTCAGGCATGTAACGATATGGTCGGGCGTAGAGTTCGAAGAAAACTTGCGTCTTCGTGCTGAATATCTGCTGCACCGTTTTGTCCAGGGCGTCGAGTTTCCTGATGTTGAAGCTGATATTCAAAAATTCACGGATGATTTTCCCGACCTTTCCGACGCCGATGTTCTGCAACTGATGGCTGCCGTATTTGACCGGCCAGCATTTCGCACACCGTTTCAACAAGAAAGTTCTCTCCCTGCTTTTCAGAAGGCAATCGAAGATACCATTGGCGCACTAAATACAGGTTTGTGGAGAACGCGTGAGGGCGTCGAGATCAGGCGCATTCCTTCGATCCACCATCTCAAAAATCAACGCATCCAGACAGTGATGGGAAAAGTGGTTCGTCAGGTCGACCAACTGCGGCGCATCTTCGTAACTCGGCTTAAGGAAGGGGAAATCAGACCTTGTGGATGTGGTCAGCCCGATTGCCCCACGTTTACGCTCACGCAACGCGTGGCTGACGAGCTAGACGACGCGAGACAGAGAATCCTCACGACGTTTCAATCAGTGTATACTTCCTTCAGTGTGAGCCTTAGTTAGGCAATGAAAAATGGAACCTACAGCGTACTCATTCTTCTTGAAAGCCCAATATAATTTCTTAAGTATGCGAATGTGATGATGGCACTGACCCCGGAACAAATTCACTACCTCAACCAATATGCACCAGGCGAAGCTGTGTCACATGCATTATCCGAGCTACTATTCATTGATCATGATCTTCTCGGTATCGATGCTAACGAACGGTCGATTACCTTTCGCTTTGCGATGTACCTCCAACAATGTTTCCCCGGTTGGACTGTAGATTGCGAATACAACCGGGACAGCATTGACCCTAAACGGCTCAGACATTTGGAACTTTATCCAGACAGCGAAGACGTTGAGGCAAAGACAGTATTTCCTGATGTGATCGTGCATCGGCGAGGTACACGACAGAATCATTTGGTCTTGGAGTTCAAAAAATCAACGAGTCGCGTAGATAGAGAGATCGATCTACTAAAACTTCGAGGTTATAAGCAGCAGCTTGGTTACGAGCACGCTCTGTTTGTGGAGGTCGGCACCGAAGGGCAATCGATCATCACGGCGCTCGAGTGGGTCTGAGAGGTGATAGAAAGATAATTCATGATACGTATTCCATCATTCAACTCTCAGCACCTTGAGGCCGCCTGTCGCGTCCTTGCTGATACCGAACGTGGCTTGAGTGGGTCGCAGATCGAGCGACTGCTACAAGAAATTAAAGTTGCTGACACATCGCCAGGAATGACAAAGTGGAAACGTCTGTTTAATGCGCTCGCAGGTGCGCAGAACCAGTATCAGGTCGGCAACCATCTTATTATGTTCATTAACCGTGCGATGAACCCGGTTAATTATGCCCGTGATCCATCGGTGTTTGCCTGGCGACGTGATGAACTCAATGTTGTCCTGGCTTTTTCCGGTTTTTATATCCGTGAGGATGGTAAGGTCGCGAGCGCCGCTAAAGTAACGACTCTGGATTCTGCTCGAGCCCGCGCCGGGCGACTTAAGGCTGCACTCGAAAGCCGTGCTGTGCATGCGGAAGTTTTGAACTATTGCCGTGCCGAACTTCTTGACGAAAACTATTTTCATGCCGTCTTCGAGGCGACGAAGGGGGTTGCGGAACGTATTCGTCAGTTGTCCGGGTTGAGCGGTGATGGTGCTGACTTGGTGAACAAGGCATTTACCGGACAACAACCTGTTCTGACTTTGGGATCGCTTACCACCGACTCAGAAAAGAGCGAACAGAAAGGTTTTGCGAATCTACTGATTGGTCTATTCGGCGCTGTGCGCAATCCACTAGCCCATGCGCCTAAGAAGAATTGGCCCATGTCTGAACTGGATGCGCTGGACATCCTTACGTTGGTTTCGCTTATTCATCGCAAGCTGGATGGCACACACAAAAAAATAGCCTCCCCATAGGAGAGTTGCATGAGCTATACGGACTGGCGAGTTTATCAGGAGGCCATTGTAGAGGTATTTAGACGTCTTGGATGTAATGCTCTGATTGACTATAGAGGCAAAGGCAATCGAGCGGCTCATGATATTGACGTCTTCGCGATCTTTCTTCGACCGGGTAGTGGATGTCGAATCGTGGCGGTGGGAGGGTAAGTAAACGCTAAAACGAATAATTTATTATTGGCGTTATTACAATATATCGAATGGCCTTATTAGAGGAATATAAATTCTGATATTTTAATCCATTAGTACAACCGGCTATCTTCATTTATCTCGGAGGCAATGCTGTTATTCATGTTTCATTAAGGGGCATATGGATTGATTGCCCCTGTTTAGAGTTATGCTGCTGCTGCATAAAACTCTATGTAACATTCAATAATGCTGGTTTTATCATTAAAAGTAAGCTCATGCTCAACTAGTTGTAGTTGAGCACACAGCGCTGGCTTAATTCCTAAGAATCTACGGTAGTCTTCAATAATTATTGCTGCAGATGGGATTCTCTGAACGATTCTGTATGAGGATAAACAGTCCCTTATGATTTTTATGAATTTTTCAGGGCTATTGTCATGTGACATAATGTCTTGTCCTGAAATATCTGAAATATATTTTTGATATCGATATTTTTCATTGTCGACAATAATTGCTAGTTTGCTTTTTTGATTTTTACTCGAGCCAAATTTTTTAGCACCAAGAAATAACCCTAGTTCCAATGGCATGTTAAATCTAGGCAAATTATTGACGTGATCTAATTCAGTTCTAGATATGTCATGGATTCCAATTTTACAATCCTTGATTATGCGATTTATTTTATCGAGCCGTTGATCACCAGCGTCATTTATTTCCAATGCGCATCGAGGTTTAAAATTACAACGGTAAACTGCAAACAATGCTGCATCAATAAAATCAGTGTAAGCATCGTCAAATGGGCAGTTTATAAAAACATTAGTCTCATAGCTCATACTTACGCCTTGTTTTTTTCTAAGTTGTCAGCAAGGATTTTAAATATCTCTTTCTTAGCTATTCTGTTGCTAGTATTTGCCCTTTTAATGTTCCAATTTTCGCTGTTCTGGCTAATGACATCACGTATTTTTCCATCTGCAGAATGAATGGACACAATCCCTCCATTTTTAATTAAATTTCTTGCTGCCTCTATAGCATCTTTTTGTGTCCTGTAATTTTGACTGGTAGCTATCTTTTCATTTTTGGCCGACAATATTCGCCAATCAGCGCCAGATTTAACAATGGTATAGTAGTTTTTCATGAACTCCCCCATTCAGTTAGAAAAATTAAGGCACGAGCTGCTTTAAGATTCAGCATACCTTACAGCCTA